>JBFRWR010000751.1:0-19042 GCA_051439685.1 Trichodesmium sp. | reverse complement strand
TTATTGCGGATAGAGCAATAGGAATGATTACTCACTTATTTCCATCTAGAAGAAAGTCATTCGTTTTATTGCGGATAGAGCAATAGGAATGATTACTCACTTATTTCCATCTAGAAGAAAGTCAGTCGTTTTATTGCGGATAGAGCAATAGGAATAATTACTCACTTATTTCCATCTAGAGAGGGGATAAAAAGTCAACTTTAGTATTTCAAGCTTCCTACTTTAGTAGGAGGTACTAATAACTAATAACTGATAGCAAAGCTCCTCCGATAGGAGGCTAACTAAAATGACTCTTACCTTCTGCTAAACTTTTGACTTACATGATGAAGTAGGCAAAATATGTAAATAAAATTTCCAATTCAGTAATTCATTAAAACCATCAAAAAGTAAATAATTGAAAACTTTACTACTAACAGTTTCATCCAATTTCATGCTTGATATAGATACAAACTTTGGAGCTAATTTAGCTAGAGTTTCAATGGGAATAGCAAATGCTAAATGACTCATTTTTTTTTGCATAGTTAGAGTTGGTTGAGAACCATCATTATATATATAAGGATTACCCCATAAAGGATAACCGTGCATCCCATTAATACCAACTACTTGTCCGTAAATATTTAATAAAGGACCCCCACTCATACCCTTTTTTACAACATTAGTGTAGCCAATTTGATAACCATCTTTTAAGGGAGGGTTAGACAAAACTGAAATTCTTCCTCTTGTCAATAAAAGTTCTGTATCTTCAGATTTTTCTAAAGTAGGAAAACCAGCAGCAAAAATTTTATTTCCTGGATAAAGGGTAGTAGAATTTCCGAGAGATGCAACTTTGTATAAAGAGTTAGCACTGCGAAATTCTAATAGAGCTAAATCATTTCCGTGAAAATCTTGATTGTTTATTTTATTTGCTTGATAAAAAAGACCATCTGGAGTTTGAATATGATAAGATTTATTGCCAGTATCTAAAACGTGCTGATTCGTAATAACTGTATAAATTTCTCCTTCCTGTTTGAGAATAATTCCCGAACCCCAACTATTTTCAGAAATAACTTTAACAGTAATTGATTTGGCTAAAATTTTAAGCTGTTCAATAGTACAAAAATTATTACAGTCATCACAATTTTGAGTTTGTATTTTAGTTGCGTAAATTCCTAAATTATCAACATTTTTAGGCGAAGTTGCGATTGGCAAATAAGATAAACTACTACCAAAATAGATTGCTAATATTAGCTCTCCCAAACCCACGAAATATTACTCCATTCCCTTCTTGACTAAAGTTTCTAAATAATCATTAAAATTTAAGTAGAAACGGGAACTATTTTCATATAGTGGACCTGTACTAGCACTAACCCGAATATCAAATAACTTTTGAATTGTTTCACTAGCATTTTGTTGTGGTTTAAGAGTAAATAATACCCCTTGACAAGGACCACCCTTTTGACCAGAAACACAGACAACAGGTTGACGATTAACAATACCAGTTGTAATGTAATCTAATCTTCCATCATCGTAGAATAATTGAAATTTATCTGATACTTGACGACAACGAGTCATAGGACTATATCCAGCAGATGAGAAATAATTAGAAACCCAACGAATAACTGAATAAGTACCTTGTGGTGTTTTGACAAAAGTAGTTGGAATACTATTTTGACCTCGTTCACAATAAAATTTATTAGTCCGAATTACAGGTTGAAATTCCTTAACTGTAGACTTTGCTTTGTCACAATAAATTTGGTTATCTTGTTCACAATTATCCACTTTTGCTTCAGGACAACTATCTTTTTCTATACATTTAGTCTCTTCTTGTTTTTGGCATAGTTCTGCTTTTATTTCACAAAGTAACTTAGGTTTTGGTCTAGCATGAGCGGGATTATTGATACTTAAATTAATCGCAAAGTGTAATGTCAAAGCTAAGGTTATTTTTGTATGAATGTTGATTTTCATAACTACTAAATCTCGATATTTTAGATTTCAGATTACCCAAAATAACTAATCAATAATGATTAACTACTAATATTTGTGAGAATCTTCATCCATTTTTTCAGTATTTTTACGATGACTCCGGAAAAGTCTCTTATTCAATTATTGATTTTTAATAAAGTAGAATAAGTAAATAAAGCAAAATGTAAAAAAGTTTTTGATAAATTTTAGGGCAGAGGGGTATTGCACAATCAAGAATGATCGACTTTTAAAGTAGAAATTTTTAGATAATTATTTTATTCATATATGCACAGTTTAAAAGCTATTATCATTCTTAAATTTAGAATATCAAATTATTTAATTTATTTTTTTTGAGTAACTGTATCATAATTTTTTCTGGGATTCTTTTTCTGGGATTTTTTCCATGATATTCCTGCTTCATAGAACAGATAATAGTAACTTTGGTTGGTTATAAATGTGACGTTAAACTGTTCAGATATCTATAGGAATTAGCTATTAGTTGTCACAGAGTTTTTTCTCTATTAACTATGATCGATAGGAGTGAAAAAATAATTTCTCACAAATCATTCCTGATTGCTATAGAATTTTCAAAAAAATCTTAAGTAGTCGTGGAAAATAAATGAAGTGAGTATGCAAAATTATTTACCTATTGCAAATTTGTCTAAGCTTTATCTGCCAAGTAATTAGTCAAATGCTAGTGTGTAATTAATTTTGCTCAGGTACTTATTTAATCATCCTTGGAATTTTGAGGCTTATTTTCAGACTTTCCACGTCTAGTATTACTGTTGAGAACTATAAGAGGTTTGCCGAATAATAAATAATGAATAATTAGGGCTGGCTGATTAAATCTAAAAGCATTGACAGATCAAATTTTTAGGCTTTTTTTCGGCAAAAAGTAAGCCTTTTTCAGCTCTTTATCCTCAAAAATAATGAAAATTAGCTGATGATTTTTTTGATTGATATTTCACTTTTTGAATATTAATTACTCCTGACAAACAGGATAAGTTAATAACTCATAACTGATGGCTGAATGCTTACTCAAAAAGTCGATAAAAAAACTGAAACTCTTGCTTTTCCCTGTTCCTTAAAAACGGTAAGATTTTTATACACAAATAAAAGAGGATTGCTATATTGTTTATCAAAATCTTTTATCAAACGACTATGAAAATATTTGTTGATTATTTATCTATTAATCCAGTTCTATAACACAGAGAAATTACGGTAATTATGGCTCACATTAACCTTAAGAGTTATCAACACCCTGATTCATTTAGAACATCAATCAATTTATCCAATACTAAAAAAAAATCCATGTATCTTCAAATGAATTTCGGAATATTTCTCTCCTATTTTCTTGGCTGAAAAAACAATTTAAAAGCATAGTAGTTTAACTTTCAATCAATCATTTTTCTATCTTTTTTTCCAGTCAATACCTAATCGTTTCAGATAATCCCAACCACGTTGAGGCCAGACATGATCCCGACCAGTTTTCTGAGCAATCCAACGAGCTACTTTTGGACCAGACCATGCCCCACCATCTGGAGCTGGTCCTTGTAAAGCCACTAATAGTTCCTGCTGTTGAGCAGGAGTCAATAAAGACTTGGCCGGGGGTGGTTGACGATCTTTGCTACGATTTCTCACAGACTCTGGCCCTTCTCGGTTATAACGCCCAACAATTTCCTTGGCATAATCATAGTTAAGTCCTACAACTTGAGCTGCCTTTTTAATAGACCATTGTTGAGCAATGAGAAGCAGGAGATGCCACCGACGAGATTCGATGGTGTCTGGAGCTTGTCGGTAGCGAACCTTGAGTTCTTCGATCGTCAGATGTTGTGTTAAATGAGCTTTTGGTGGCATACCTCCTACCAGGAAATTAAGGGAGTTTCCTAATTCCTCTAACTTTTGGTCATAATTTCCGGATAAAATATAAATTTAGCTCCAAATAATTAGGATGAAAAAATTTCTTTGATTAAAACTTAAGGCTGAATATCTATTAGAATTTTTGGTATTTGTAGAGAACCTATTTAATCTCTAAATATATTGAAAAATGGAGGGGGTAGTCTCAGGAGTGTGAAGTATGGAAAGAGGGAATATGAGAAGGATTTTTCAATATTTTTGTTGATATTTCTTAGAGATTGAGTATATCAGGAAATATAAAAAGGAGATGGAACAGGGAAAAAGGAATAATAAATAAAAACGAATAAATTAAGATAGTTATTTGTCAATTATACACATTTTTCATCTATATAAAATATCGAGATTTTGACTTAAAGGCAGAAGTAACTTAATGCTTAGGTCAGAATTTTTGCAGCTAACATGAGTGAAACCTACCTACTTATAAAAATCTAGGAATATTTATCCCAAATACCTCTCTATCTACTAGATTTGAATCTCTTGAATGATCACCGCTTTTAGATTTTAGGTAAGCATTCAGCAGTCAGCTACTAGCTAGCCTCTTTTCCTTCAGAATGATCCGCAAAGGGAGAGGAGCTTTCCTACAGAATGCTAGGCAAACGCTTTTTCCTGAGGGAATGCTCCGCAAACATGTCGTGAAGGGAAACAGCTATTTATTTTAGTTTTATATAAAAGCTTTATTAATTGAAGTCAATTCAATCTTACTATCAAAGCCGACTTTCAAGGCTATATTCATTTAGAGCAAGTCCTTAAAAATGGGATATTCTTGCGCTCCTGCTAACTGCTAATAGCTGAAAGCTTACTATTTTAGAACTCTTTGCTCTATTAATACTTATTTGATAAACAGTCTATTCTCTCTATATTACTTATTAATATCATGCCCGCTTAATTAGTGATAAAAAAAATGATATTCTTTCTGCTCCCGATATATTTTTTATTTATCCTAACTTATGATTCCTCTCTAATGATTAATAACTGTTCATTCAGACATGATATGAAAAGGAAAAAACTGAATCATGGGTAAACATAGGAAATGAATTATATAAGAGACTGTTTTTCAAATAAGTATTAAGAGAACCAATAGTTACTAAAATCAAAAGTTGGTAAAATTTCCAAGAATTGAAATCCAGTAGGTAGATATAGCAATCCGCGCATAGGTTGCGACAAATCAAAAAGTAGATAAAAAAGTTGAAACTCCTACCTGTTGCCTGTTGCTTGTTGCCTGTTGCCTAAAAAGCAGTAATATTTTTGCCACGAATATATTAGAGGATTGCTACAGATATGAGATAAATATATTCCTAGATTTGGAAGTGAGAAATATTTGTGTTGATTTCTTCCTCCCTAGTCCCTACTCCCTAATCCCTACTCCCTAATCCCTATCTCATTTTTATCTTTACCTGTACAAACAATCTCTAAAATTGACATAAATATAGTAATGCTAAATAAGTTGTGACAAGTCAAAAAGTAAATAAAAAAACGGAAACTGTTCCCTGTTCTCTAAAAACGATTAAAATTTTGTACACTACCCAAATCGGATTGCTATAGTAATCAATACCAAATTTGTGATATAAGATTATGGTTGCTAGTAATCATGGCTTTCGATACACGAAGATTACTGGTTTCTCTGAAGTGTGCCATGAGATTCGTTCTCAATCTTAGTCAGAGATAACCCTTTATACTATCAAAAGACTCCAAGTATGAGGGTAGCCGTAAACCAGAATTTTGGTCTGTAGAAGACGGACTACTGCCTGTCCCTCCTTTGTAAGTCCATTATTAGCTTTTGCTGAGAGGGGCAACAGTGGAGCAAACGGGAAACCTTGCGTGACAAATAAAACTGTCCTCAACTTTTTGTGTTGAAATAAACCTCAATTATGAACAAAGTTGAGTAAAAATACTTAACTAACTGAACTTTAAGGAATGACTGTATAAACATGGCATCCATTAGCGAGCTGCATCAACAACTAATAAGTAAAGAACGCTCTGCGGCAGAAATTACTCAAGAAGCTCTAAAACGCATCAACCAGTTGGAGCCAAAGTTGAAAAGCTTTATCTGTGTTACGGCAGAAAAGGCCATCGCTCAGGCCCGTCAGGTGGATGCCAAAATTGCAGCAGGAGAGGAAATTGGACCGTTGGCAGGGATTCCGATCGCTGTTAAGGACAATATGTGTACCCAAGGCATCCCTACTACTTGTGGTTCTAAGATTCTAGAAGATTTTATTCCGCCTTATGAATCTACTGTGACTCAAAAACTCATGGATGCTGGGGCTGTAATTTTAGGTAAGACTAATCTAGATGAATTTGCCATGGGCAGTTCAACGGAAAATTCTGCCTATCAAGTTACTGCTAATCCATGGGATGTAGAACGAGTACCAGGGGGGTCTTCTGGAGGTTCTGCAGCAGCAGTGGCATCTGAAGAATCTGTGGTGGCCTTGGGGTCAGATACGGGTGGGTCTATTCGTCAACCAGCATCTTTTTGTGGAGTGGTAGGTATGAAACCTACTTATGGCCTGGTTTCTCGCTATGGCTTAGTAGCTTATGCTTCTTCTCTGGATCAAATAGGTCCATTTGCTAAAACTGTAGAAGATGCTGCAATTTTGTTAGAGGCGATCGCTGGTTATGATCCGAAAGATTCTACGAGTCTTAATGTATCTATCCCAAATTACACTAAAAATCTGAGACCTAATTTAAGACCTAAAGGGCAAATTAGAATTGGTATAATTCAAGAGACTTTTGGTGAAGGTTTAGACCCAGTTGTGAATCAAGCTTTTACTAAGGCAGTGGAACAGCTACAAGAGTTGGGAGCAGAAATTCAGGTAGTTTCTTGTCCTAGATTTTGTTATGGTTTGCCTACTTATTATATTATTGCTCCATCAGAAGCTTCAGCAAATTTGGCTCGTTATGATGGGGTGAAATATGGCTTCCGTGCTTCTCAGTCGGAAAATTTGTTAGAGATGTATGCTAAGACTCGTGCGGAAGGTTTTGGTACGGAAGTTAAGCGTCGAATTATGATTGGTACTTATGCTTTATCGGCTGGTTATTATGATGCTTATTATCTCAAAGCTCAAAAAGTCCGAACTTTAATTAAAGAAGATTTTGATAAAGCTTTTGCCCAGGTAGATATTTTGGCTTGTCCTACTTCTCCTACTACTGCATTTAAGGTGGGTGAAAAAACAGATGATCCATTAAGTATGTATTTGTCTGATTTAATGACTATTCCAGTTAATTTGGCTGGTTTACCTGCTTTAAGTTTACCTTGTGGTTTTGATCGAAAAGGTTTACCTATTGGTATGCAATTAATTAGTAATGTTTTGAGAGAATCTTTATTATTTGAAGTGGCTCATGTTTATGAACAATCTAATGATTGGTACAAACGCAAACCAATGGTCTAAAAACTTAGTTTTTAGTTATTAATTATAGGCGTTAGGTGTTGATATAATGTCTTGATTAATCAACAACTAACTGCCACTTTTTTTAGTAATAGTAATGTAAGGATTGATCCTTCAGCTATCCTCCTTTCCTAGGGAATGCTGCGCAAATGGAGGAACTAAGTTAATAACCCTTAGCTTCAGATACATAGCATTTTTTAATGAGATGTAAATCTAGATTGACTTTTTTTCTGATAAAAAATATGGGTGCATCTCAATTTTGAATAAAGCCGAAAATTTATCGGTTTTAGGGAACACTTAACTGGGAACAGGGAACAGGTATGAAAAAAAGAGGGAATAGGAAAAAAGTATTTTGGCAAATGTGAGATGCACCCAAAAATATTCTCTTTAGTTCCCACTAATCTTGCTGCAAAGCGAGTATTAAATACTGTTTCCCCACCTTAACTATTCCCTGTTATCTCTTCTTTTTTTCCTATTCCCTTTTTAAGAGAACTAGATTTCCGTATTTCAAATGAAAATGCTATATAGGTAGTTAGATAGCAATATTGAAATACTAAAATCCTTACTTAAGTAAATTCTAAAGCACATATAGCAATCCTATTTTATTCGTGGTAAAAATCCTACTGCTTTTTAGAGAACAGGGAACGGCAAACAGGAAACAGTTAAGAGTTTCAGGTTTTTTATTTACTTTTTGATTTGTAGCAACCTATTTAGGATTGCTATATGAAAACCTTAACTATTTTATATTATAGTAAATGTGTTTAATGCCTGAAAAAAAAAGCTAATTGCTGTTTCACTGGGCTAGATGAATGTGCAGCCTTGCGGAACGGAAATGCTAATAGCTGAATGCTTCTGTAGTAATTTCATTTTTATTTGTGTTGTGAATTTGCTTTTAATTTTTGGAATAGTTTTAGCAATAGCATATCTTGCTATTTGCATATTTTTGGTATTGAGACAACAGCAATTCATATTTTTTCCTAGTTCAGTGATAGAAAGAACACCGAAAAATCTAAGTATCTCCTACGAAGATGTTTGGTTATCTATCTCCAATAAAGAAGGCAAGTTAGAAAAAATACATGGATGGTGGATACCTACTAATTCTGATAGAGAAAATTTTCAAGGTGTCCTGTTATATTTGCATGGTAATGGTGTAAATATAGGAGCAAATGTTGAACAAGCTTGTAGATTTCATAAATTAGGTTTTGATGTTTTATTAATAGATTATCGAGGTTATGGATTAAGTACAGGAAATTTTCCTACTGAAGCACAAATTTATCAAGATATAGAAGTTGTCTGGAATTATTTAGTTAATCAACGTCAAATTAATCCGCAAAATATTCTGGTATATGGTCATTCTTTGGGTGGAGCTATTGCTATTGAATTAGCGACAAGACATCCAAAAATAGCTGGGTTAATTATTCAAAGTTCTTTTACTTCTATCCTAGATATGGTAAATTTCCAGGGAAAATTTTATAGATTTTTGCCAATCAAATTAATCTTAAATCAAAAATTTGACTCAATTAGCAAACTAGAAAAATTAGATATACCAATTTTATTGATTCATGGCACAGAAGATATGGAAGTTCCTACCTACATGAGCGAACAATTGTATGAAGTTAGTCCTGCTAAAATTAAAGATTTATACATAGTTCCTAATGCAGGTCATAATGATGTTGCAGGAATTGCTGGCGATCAGTATTTTAATAAAATCAATCATTTTGTTAATCAATTAAGTAAGTATTTATCTAATTAAAAATGACTGCTAAGATATTAATCTTAATATTTTTATAATATTTTTTTGATAAATTTGGTATATCTTGCCACATTTAAGCTTTGAGAAATATAATAACCTCATTTTACCTATGCTAATAAATTTACCTATAAATTTAATCATACTATTTCTTAGCATTCAGCAATGAACAATGCTTATGTAGCAAACATTTATCAAATTGGTATAATTCCCATTTCTCCTGACTCTTAACTATTCCCTATTCCCTATTCCCTATTCCCTATTCCCTACCTCAGTAAAAAGACTTTTGAGCGCAAATCCTAATTATTAATTGTTAACTATTAATTATTCAGTAATCCTATTATAAATTTATCTATTCTACCTCATCTCTATAGCAATACTAAATAGGTTATAAACAATCAAAAGTTAAATAAAAAAAGCTGAAATTATTCCCTGTTCACTTTTCCCTAAAAGAGATGAAAATTTTGTACACGACTAAAATATAATTGCTATATGTTTATTCAAATATATTTAGTATAAACTTTGGTAATTAGTAATAAATTTATCTAAAAATTATCAGATTAAAATGAAATAAATTCACTAAAAATATTCCTCCTAAAAACTCCAAGAATATTTAATTTACAGTTTCAGGATAAATTCAATATTCTTAATACTTACAAAATCAATGCTTGATAATTAAATTACATTAGTAAATCAAAATCAGTATTGACAAAAAAAAACTATTGTGATAAAAACAAAAGGCTGTAAAAAATTGTTATTCAAGATAAAATAGTACAAAAATCAACAAATAATTTATCAGGAGACAATATCTAAAATGAGTTTATTAAATAAGGTATTTGGAGCCTACAATACAAATCGAGCAGGATTATCACAACCTGAAGCAATAGCTGCCATTGCAGTCTCTGCTATTGCTGCAGATGGTTATCTTTTAGATCAAGAAACAGAAAGAGTTATAGTCCTTTTGTCTCAAATGGAAATATTTAAAAGTTATTCACAAAAACAAATTACAAATTTGCTAGATAGGTTGTTAAATTCACTCAGCCAAAAAGGAATTAATAATTTAGTAGCTATAGCAAATGATTCATTGCATCCTGATTATAAAGAAACAGCTTTTACATTAGCTACTGACATAATTTTAGTAGATGGAGTTTTATCTGGTAAAGAACAAACATTTTTAACTCATTTGTGCCAGCTATTGGAGATACCTAGAGAAACAGCAACAGCAATTTTTCAAGCAAAATCAGAAATTCATCAGCTTACTAAAAAGAAGACTAGAAAGTATAGAAATAATTCAAATAATCAAAAGTAGATACAATATAATTTTGCGTGGCAATTTATAACTAGACTTAACTTATAGGAATCCGCGCAGAGGTTGCGGGTAATTAAAAAGTAAATAAAAAAGTTGAAACTCCCACCTGTTTCCTGTTCCCTATTGTCTAAAAAGCAGTAAGATGTTTGCCACTAATAAAATAGGATTGCTATCTAGATATAGGAAACAAGTTATACCAATTACCAAAAGTAATCCTATACTTCGGTAATACTTTAGTTATCAAGTAATTAATATAGGTAAAATAACTTCTTTCCTAATTAGGGTTTGCTGAAAAAGTCTTTTTGTGAAGGTAGGGAGTAGGGGTAATTCATGAATTACCCCTACAGAAGAATAGGGAATGAGTGAGGATGTAGCAAGAAGAATTATCATAGTGATTTTTCAGCCTCGCGTCAACCCAAAATCCTAACTTTTTAAGCTCCCTAGAACGAAAACCTTGTACTTTTTCAAGACCTAAAAAACCTGAAACATTTATCTCTAAAGGCTGTGATATTTAATCACTAAACCCTAATTATTAGTTAGTTAATGTTAATTATTCTTGTGTTTTATTCTCCCCCAACCTCCCAGACTCCCCACACTTCCACAACCAATAAAATATAGGAAGATTTTTGAGGAATGGTCAGCTATTGTGCATTTAAAACACTTATTTGTTGTGCGCCTAATTAAAATGATAACCCTGATCAATTCTGACTTCTGACTTGCTAAGACACATTTAAAATGCGTCTTAGCTTATTAGGGGTAGTTAATCATATTTTTCCCTGATTTGTAACTATTAAAGCAACTTAAATTAACAAGAAATAATTTCTTGGTAAGCTTGAATAATTTGTCTAGCGATCGCTTCCCAGCTATAACTTTTTCTAGCTAACTCTTGAGCATTTAAACCCCGTTTTTTTCTTTCTGCTTCATCCTGCAAAGCTAATTTAATGGTACTTGTCATATCTTCTACTGTACAACTACCAACCCAACCTGCTTTTGCATCTGCCACATCTTGACAAATATGAACCTGGTCTGAAATAACTACTGGAGTACCTGCAACCATTGCTTCTGCTACAGCAATGCCAAAGTTTTCATAATAAGAAGGCAAAACAAATAAGTCAGCAACCTGTAATAAATTTTTCTTAATTTCTCCTGTAACAAACCCTGTTATTTTAGTACATTTAGCGAGAGGTGAATTTTCTATTTTTGACCTAATTTTTGCTTCATAATTAGGGTCTTGAGGATTAGCACCTGCTAAAACAAATTGAAATTCTAGCCCTTCTACTAATAACTTTTCCAAAGCAGGTAATAATAAATCTAAACCCTTTTTCGGTTCGATGCGAGACATAAACAAAATCATCGGATGTTTAATTTCTATCCCTTGAGCTTGCAAAAATTTAGCCAAATTTTCATCAGCTTGAATATCTGGAGGATTAACACCTAAAGGAATTACCAAATCTTTAGTAGATAAACCAAATCTTTCAGAAATTTTCGCCTCTTGTTCGCTGGTAAAATGAAGGGCAGCAGCATCAGCAATATTTCGTTTTTCTAATAGAGAAACATAGATTTTTTTTAGTTGTTTTTTCTTGCGTAAATCAGCAGGGTCTAAAGTACCTAAAGGTCTTAAAATATAGGGTAAATTATTAGCTCTAGAAACAGTCGCAGCAATAGTAGTTACTGGTGAAAAAAGAGCATGAATATGAGCCAAATCAAATTCAGCAGCGTGTTGATTTAACCATTTTAATAACTCTAAAGAAAACTTATAACGACGGAATGGAGAGCAACGAAAATAACGAATTTGATAACCATTTTGGATGACAGGTTGATCAAGGGGAACATCTAAAGGTGGTTGACCAATATCTCCATTAGAATCTGTAGTGAGAATAGTAACATCAATATTTTGAGCTGCAAGAGCAGTAGAAAGTCCTAAAACCATTTGACTAGGACCGCCATACACAAGAGAAATAGATGGTACTATCTGTAATATTCGCATAAATTTATAATATTGTTGTGATTATTTTCCCAACTAAACCTCAGAATTAAAGAAGGCTTTTACCCAACAAGCAAATTTTTCTGTTTACAGGTAATTTTATCCTAAATATAATTCTATTCCAATAACTAAAAATTTCTAAAATCATAGCATTTATCTTGTTACAGCGTTTTCCCTTGTTATGAGGTACAAAACTTTAGGTTTGAGGGAACAGGGAATAGGAAATAGGGAATAGAAAAGAAGAAAAACAAATGTACCTCATAAGTTCAGAAACTGCTGTATTAAAGAAAAAACTTTTCGGGATGTCAAAAACACCCAAAAACTTTTTAAATTAAGTAAGTAAAATAAAATTAAAGAAATAAATTATATCAAAATATTCTAACTTGTGAAATCCTCAAAAGTAAAAGCTAAATAGATTTATAACTAACTATTTATATTTTATAGCACTACGCATCAAGGTTAGGACATTCCTAAATCCTGGAACCCTTTAATAGTCTAATGCTCCCTATTCCCTATTCACGCTTCGCGTAGCGCTATACCAACAAATGAAAAAACCAATTAATTATCTTTCTCCTGATGTGCCCTCAAAATTGCCTTGGTATGAAGTGCCAATTATTATTGCTACATCTGAATCACTTCAAGGTTATGGACAACTTGTAGATGATTATCAAAATTTTCCGATTGAAATAGTCACTTGGCCTGCTCAAGGTTGGCGTCCCATAGATATAGGTACAGGTAATCAAGGTGGTACTACTACAGGTATTTTTAATGTGTGGTGGGAGGGAGATTTTTTATATGGCAAAAATCAAGCTGTGAAGGATCAATATTTATTTGGGTGGTCAAAAAATCCTGGGGAAGCAGAAAATACTCCCCAGGAATACTTAAATCATTCTCATCTTTTGTTATGGCATATGAATTATCACCCAGATGGTGGTCAGTTATTCTTTCCGTTGGATAATTCACCATTTATTGTACCCTTGGCTTTAGCTGGTGATGATGTGAAACTAGAAAATTTTAAAGCTTTTTATTTTGATGGTACTCAAGGAATATACATACATCCGAATATTTGGCATGAAGGAATTTTTCCACTAACTCCAAAAGCCAGCTTTTATGATTGCCAAGGAAAGGTTCACGCTAGAGTTAGTTGTAATCTTGCTCAAGAATTTGGTTTGTTTCTTTCTGTACCTTTATCCAAACTAGATAAATAGTCTAATTATCTGTATTTTTACATAGAGATTTTTCTAAGTATGATCAAATATACTGATTCAAAATATCTAGTTTAAATAGGGGTGGGTTAAGAGGCGATCGCTCTTTTCTGATAATTACCAGAAAAAAATCCTTTACCTTGATCCCCTACCCTATTAATCTGAAAAATCTATCCAGCCTTCTTTATTTTCTTGGGAATCCAGCTTAACACTATATAAATTAGTCCCAGATAAATTGTAGCTGAAAGCAAAATGTATAACCAATCAAAATCGACCATTGTGGACACTCCCTAGTTGTGGTTTTTTTCTTCCCTATATCTTTATTATTGCTTAAATTTACGATAATGACAGCCCCTAATTTTGGTTAATAAATTTATAGATAGTAAAATCTAGATTACCAATTTAGGTTATTGGATGATATGAGATATCCTTGGCTGCATTATCCAACACACCCAGCTTATTTTGTGAATTTTAATTGATGCTTAAAATTTGTTCTTATCGTAACACAAATCATTTTTAATTTATATACAGATCGCAAAAATTTTTCTACAAATCTCTGAAGCTAGTTACATTAAAATCAAAATTTTAGAAGCTAGATAAGATAAACTTATGAATTTAGATTTAAACTGCAAATTTTAAGAGGAAAATTTAAAATATAAGGATTATTTATATTTTTTAAAATGGGCATTGATTTACTATATGAAATATGTTTGGCAAATTTGTTAGAATATTTAGGATCAAAGGAAATAACAGAAATATTGTCTTTAATATCTATAAACTTAAGTAATAAAGGTATGAAAATTTAGTGTTCTGTTTATTCATAGTCAGAATACAGAAGATTCCAAAGTTATGAGGTACAAATATATTATAAAAATTTTGTAGCACAAACATCTTGCCTGTCACAATCGTACTTCACGGAGCAAAAATCCGCTTTATGTAAGAATTTCAATACAGTAGTTTTTTAGATTACATACTATTAGATAAATAATCAGTATATAGTCAAGAAAAAATTTGCTGATAGTGACGATATGAGTAAAATTATTGGTTTTTAACAGCACAAATACCTATGCCCTACTAAACAAACATAGTTAAAAAAGATGTGGCAGTATCTCCTGAGTTCCTCTCCTGGGATTGGTTAGGGGTGGGTTGACTCCTGACTCCTTTGCCAAAAACCCTCACCTTTGCGAAGGTAGCAAATGGCTTTTATCGGTGATTCCTCAACTTAGCTGTTTGCGTAGGATGACTTAGGAAAAAATTTTATTTGAAGTAGCACTCAGCTATTCTGATAGTTAAAGTTAGATAAACAGGAGTTATACCAAGTCTCGTTAATTAGCCATAATAAATCAGCTATCTTTAGTCATTTAAAGATGACTTCTGCTATGCAGCCCAAAAATTTATTTCTTGGCGGATGATATTGCCACAAACTTGATAAAGGGCGAATGCTATTTGCTAATGTAGAGCTTCCGCTTTATAGAACCCATTTGGGATCTATAAAATTAGCTGGAGAGATGGGGAGATGATGAAGCAAGGGGCTATTTTTATACTTTTTTCCCTATTCTATTTGACCGAAATTATGACTCCCAACTCCTGGCTCCTGTCTCCTGGCTCCTGTCTCCTGTCTCCTGTCTCCTGTCTCCTAATCCTCACTTTTGCAAAGATACTGTTAGGGGTTCTATATGTCGCGCAGCGTTTTCGGCTAATAGCCGACATAAAACGCTGCGCGGCATGAAAAACGTTTGCAAAGCATTCCGTAGGAAAGTGTGCGCTAGCAAAACTCCCTTACTCTGGTCTACTGAAATGAAAACCGCTGTAATGCAAGCTGGTATTAGAAATTTTTAGGTATTAAAACTATGGATAATGTAGCACTATAGTTTTTAATTTATAAATATAGTATTTTTGCTTAATTCCTGGTAAAGTTGATTAGACAAGTTTGCAAGTACAAGGCGATCGCGATTCCTCCAGTAAAAATATTATTGCCAAACACAACTCTTCAGCCTAATATTTGAAAAAGATTGAGTAGAAAATAATTTAGATAAATGCAACCAACAATAAGATTAAGAGTAGCAGTATTAGGATTATTTGTGTCAGACGAACAAGTGTTATTGTTACATCAAATGACACAACCAGAACCCAATTGTTGGGACTTACCAGGAGGAGGACTGCAACCCGAAGAAACACTGATGGAAGGATTAGCACGAGAAATTCAAGAAGAAACAGGAATTACCAATTTTCAGGTAGAAAAACTGCTGACAATAGCTGAGGAATTTTTTCCTGAAGGAGAAGGAAAGGTACTCCATGCTGTAAATATTATTTATCAGTGTAGAGCAGAACCAAAACCTACTAATCTCACCAGTGACGATCCAGAGGTAGGACCTTTGGGTATTCAATGGTTGGCGATCGCTACT
Organism: Trichodesmium sp.; assembly: GCA_051439685.1. GTDB lineage: Bacteria > Cyanobacteriota > Cyanobacteriia > Cyanobacteriales > Microcoleaceae > Trichodesmium. The sequence continues at coordinate 3,148 of JBFRWR010000751.1, read as the reverse complement.
CTAACACCGGAAAAATGTTCAACTAGAACATGGGAAGCATTGCAAGCAGCAGGTTTAGTTGAAGTCTAAAGTCAAAAATTAAAGTAGTAAAGTTTAATTCTGACTCAATTAATAAAGCTTTTATTGCCTATCAAAAACAATAACTGATAGTTACAGTTTTAAAACTCCAATTATTGAAAGTTTCAATGTTAGAAAACATTAAGATTAGAACAGCAGAAGCAGCAGAAAATTCTCTAATTGCCAAGCATTTTTATCAAATGTGGCAAGATATTGGTGTTGCTGATGACTCTATTCAATCTAATTGGTTAGAAATTACACAAGAGTATATTCAAGAAGCTCGAAAAAAATTATTTTATCAATGTTTTATTGCCGAGGTAAATAATAAAGTTGTTGGTTCAGTTAGCTGTCAAATATTCTCTGGTTTATATCCAAATATCTTCAAACCAGAATCTCGACAACGAGGTTATATTTGGGGTGTTTATGTAGAAGCAAATTATCGCCGTCAAGGAATTGCTAAAAAATTAATGGAAGAGGCGATCGCCTATCTTAAATCTATTAGTTGTACTGAAATTATGCTTCATGCTTCTCCTCAAGGCAAATTTTTATATTCTCATCTTGGTTTTGAACAAACTAATGAAATGTGGTTAGAGTTGTCTGAAAATAATCTTTGATTTTTTTATTGTTTAAAATGCCAAAAAAACAAAAGTTTCCTTATCTGGTGGGTTCTAAATGGACAGCAACACAAAAAACTTGGGGATGGCGACATTTCCAAGTAGTAAATCGGAAAAACCAAGGTGAATGGGTATTTGCAGAAATGGTAGCATCTTGTGACTCAAATGTGAGATTTTGGCTAAATGCAAAACAATTAAAAGACCGTTCTCTTTGGCAACCTGGATGGCAATCAACACAAGAATTAGAACCGCTTGAATAATCAAAATAGTTTGATTTAATTAGATTAATTTTATACTCCATTTTTAATTAGATGATATTATTTTTTTACTAAAAAACCATGTAATACCAAATCTGGTAGTATCGGTACAATTTAAGCCTTGTAGTTTTGTGGTCTCTAAACCTCTAAAAACCCTAAGTTTTAACTAGGAATAGGAATAAGAATTATATTACTTATAAACCAAAGGATTTGATATAATATTATGTTCCAGGAAATAGGGGTTGACAGACTGTTTGTCAAATAAGTATTAAGAGAGCTGAGAGTGACTAAAATCTAAAATAGGTAAGACTTCAAAAGGTTAAAATCTGGTAAAGATCCAGAGGAGGACAGGTAGATACCATTCCTAGATTTTTAAGTGACAAATAGTTGTCTTAATTTCTTCTTTCTTATTGCCGAATTATTAATTATTAATTCTTTTATTAATGATTAAATAATTGTGGTTTAAAGCCTTCCCTTGGATAGGGGAAAAAAGTGCTAGGATATTTCCTGATATTCAATTCCGTAACGGTTTTAACCAGAGGTAATTATCAATTATCCATTATTAATTAATAAAGTGTTCCCTGTTCCCTATCTCCTTTTTATGTTTCCTGATATATTTAATCTCTCAGTATTAAGAGAACGAATAGTTACTAAAATCCTAAATTGGTAAGATTTCAAAGTTCTGTATCCAGTAGGTAGATAGATATCAGTTCAATATATTCTGATACGAGTGAAGTGAGAAATATTTGTGTTGATTTCTTCGGACTTACTCCCTACTCCTGTACGAGTAATTTCCGTTTGTCATGCTCCGCTTTCCATGTTTACGACAGCATTCGGTTTGCTCCGCATTCCGCAGGAAACGAAATTACCGAATTATTCATTATTAATAATGAATAATTAAATAATTATGGTTTAAAGCCTCCCCTTGGATAGGGGAAAAAAAGTGCTAGGATATTTCCTGATATTCAATTCCGTAACGGTTTTAACCAGAGGTAATTATCAATTAATGAACCCTATTCCCTATCTCATTTTTATCTTTCCTGATCAATTCAATCTCTGATTTTTGATAAATAATTAAACAGAATTAAAATAAGATGGATTATGAGCATTTAAAAATAGCAATTAAATTATTAACAGATACGACCAAAATATTAGAAAATGTTCTCAGCAACCCAACCCAAAAATCAGTTAATAATCAAACAATTGAAACTGCTAAAGAAGCTATCAAAAAAGCAATGGCAGAAATATCGGCTGCTGTAAATCCTCCAGTTATAAATCATATTCCCGATGAATTTTTAGCCAAAGCTGAAACATTAGGTATTCCCTTAGATGATATTGAAGTTATAGTTGCTATTTCCGAACATCATCCTAGTCAATTAGCAGGTGTATTAGCAGAAATTGAAAATCGCTCAGAAAAGATTAGACGTAGACGAGAATATTTTCTCCTACGACTGCCAGAAATGCCAATAGAAAAATTAGGTTCTCGATTACCAATTGTCAAAGCTACTGATTTGAATTGGCCGGAAGAAACAATTTCTAAAGAATATCGAGATGCAATTAAAGCCAAATATAAAATTGATAAATTAATGAAAAAACGACCTTATTCTCGAAAATCTATTTTTGCAAAAATTCAAGATGCAGAGATAAATTTAGGTCAATCTCAACTCAGGGAAAATGATGATGATTTAGATGATGAAATCCTATTTTAACTTAATTTTGTGAGAGGAAAATACTGGTAGATTTATATTACAGAAATTTTGGAGTTAATCAGTTATGAAGTTGTTAGGAGTGTAACGGATAACGTCAAGTATTTAAAAGTTGTTTAAAATGTAATTTATACAAAATTTATGAGGCTAAAAGTATGACAAGTAGATTAAAAAATACAGTATTAACGTCAACAATTCCTACCCTAGAAAATGGCGACAGCTTAACTAGAATTGAGTTTGAAAATCGTTACAGCAAGTCAAATATTAAACAGAATTAATTGAAGGAATAGTTTATATCCTACATTCCGCACTTCAAAACGTAGTATAAAAAAGGAGACAGGAGACAGGAGACAGGAGACAGGAGAAAATCTTGATGGTCAATAGGAGTCAATTAATCAAGTATTTCTGCTTAATATTTTCCCGCCAAATTTGACCAATGAGAACGGTCAATCAGATGATTTATACAGTATAAATACTTAGCTAACCACCCTTTTTTTTATACTACTTTTAATGT
>JBFRWR010000750.1:0-6135 GCA_051439685.1 Trichodesmium sp. | reverse complement strand
CGTGTAGAAGAACGCCTCGATAATTATTTAGAAGTTCCTCATTTGATTAATCAGATTAATATTAATGAGATTAAACAAGGAAAATTAAGTTTAGAAAATATTACAGGAATGGAACGTCATTTCTGGCAACAAATTCAATTATTTGAGTCAGCAACTTATATTTATGTAGGTACTCCTGAAGAAATTTTTATTGGTGCAGAACGAACTCCTGAAGAAACTTTTAATGTGGCTTATTGGGATAAATATGAAAATTCTGCTAATGGAAATTTTTATACTTATGGCACTGATGAACAGGGAAATCGGATTGAAGAATTATCTGTTTCTCCTGGTTATGATTTATTGACTAGACCTTGGTTTAAAGCAGGTGAAAAAGGCAAGGCTACTTGGGGAGAAATTTATCTTTGGGCAGCTCCTTATCCGAATATTGCTTTGCCTGCAGTTAAGCCTCTTTTTGATAGTTCTGGAAATTTTCAAGCTGTGTTTGCTGTTGACTTATCATTGATAGAAATTAGTAATTTTTTGAGGCAATTAAAAGTTGGTGAGACTGGCAAAATTTTTATTATGGAACGCAACGGAAATTTAGTTGGTTGTTCGACTGATACACAGCCATTTATTAGCAAGAATGGTAAAACTGAACGGATAAATGCAAAAGAAACTAATGATTTATTAATTAGTTCGACTGTACAAAATATGCAGGAAAACTTAGGAGAGTTTTCCACTATTCAGAATCGGCAAAAATTTGATTTCACACTAGAGGGAGAGAGAAATTTAGTACAAATATTACCTTATCAAGATGAATATGGATTAAATTGGTTAATCGTAGTAGTAATACCTGAATCTGACTTTATGGATAGAATTCAGGCACAAACTAAAATTACTATTCTTCTTTGTTTAGTGGCATTACTTTTAGCAATATTAGTCGGAATTATAATTTCTCGGCGAGTTGTACAACCTATTTTAAAACTAAAAGAAGCTGCTACAGCTTTATCTGAAGGAGAATTTAATCAGACAATTGAACTTAATCGGGATGATGAAGTAGGGATACTGGCAAAAGCTTTTAATTCTATGGCTTTTCAGTTAGAAAATTCTTTTGCTATTCTCAAAACTAAAAATGAACAATTAGAACGTTTAGATCAGTTAAAAGATGAATTTTTAGCTAATACATCTCACGAACTTCGGACTCCTTTAAATGGAATTATTGGGATTGCTGAATCATTAATAGATGGAGCAGCGGGAGAATTATCTGCTCAGGTAAAAGCTAATCTTTCTATGGTTGCTTCTTCGGGCAGAAGATTATCAACTTTAATTAATGATATTCTCGATTTTTCTAAACTTAAACATCGCAATATTGAATTACAATTAAAACCATTAGGAGTGAGGGAAATAGTAGAAATAGTCTTGACTCTTTCTCGTTCTATGATTGGTACAAAGTCTCTCAAACTAATTAATTCTATTAGCCATGATACTCCTTTTGTTGACGGTGATGAAAATCGACTGCAACAAATATTTTATAACTTAGTTGGTAATGCAATTAAGTTTACTGACTCAGGTAGTGTGGAAATTTCTGCTAAAGTTTTAGAAAGTCAGAATCAAAACTATACCAATGAAATTTCATTATTAGAAATTACTGTTGCTGATACAGGTATTGGCATTCCTCAAGATAAATTAAATAGAATTTTTGAATCATTTGAACAAGCAGACGGCTCTACCGCTAGAAAATATGGCGGTACCGGTTTAGGTTTAGCTATTACCAAAAAATTAGTGGAATTACATGGTGGTTCACTATCAGTTTCATCAGAAGTTTGTGTCGGTTCTCAGTTTAAATTTACTCTGCCAATATCTGAAACTCAAGTAGTTAATTTGCCACAAACTGCATCATCTCCAAAAATACAATTAATTACAGAATTTGAGCAGGAAAATCAAGAAGTAGCTTTAGACAATTTAGCAGCAGAAAGTGGAGATTTTAAAATTTTAATTGTGGATGATGAACCAGTTAACTTACAAGTTCTCAGAAATAATTTGGCTTTACAAAATTATGCTATTACTCAAGCAAATAATGGGATTGAAGCATTAGAAATAATTGAAAATGGCTTGATGCCAGATTTAATTCTACTAGATGTAATGATGCCTCACATGACTGGTTATGAAGTAACAAAAAAACTGCGAGAAAAATATTTATATAATGAGTTACCTATTGTCATGCTCACTGCTAAACCATTAATTTCTGATTTAGTAGAAGGTTTTCTTTCTGGAGCAAATGATTATTTGACTAAACCATTTTCTAAACCAGAATTGTTAGTAAGAATTAAAACTCATATTCGCCTTGCTAAAATTAATGCTGCTTATGGTCGTTTTGTTCCTCATACTTTTTTACACTTATTAAGACGTGAAAGTATTGTAGATGTAAAATTGGGAGACCATGTAAAACAAAAAATGTCTATTTTGTTCTCTGATATTCGCTCTTTTACCACTTTAAGTGAAAGTATGAGTCCAGAGGCAAACTTTAAATTTATTAATGCCTATTTATCTCGGATGGAACCAGCAATTTTAGATAATCAAGGATTTATTGATAAATATATTGGTGATGCTATTATGGCTCTTTTTCCCACAAATGCTGATGATGCAGTTAATGCTGGAATTAATATGTTGAAAAATTTGGCTACTTTTAATCTAGAAAATCCAAAATATCAACAACAACCAGTTAAAATTGGTATTGGTATTAATACAGGAGATTTAATGTTAGGAACTGTAGGAGGAAGCAAAAGAATAGATGGTACTGTGATTAGTGATGCTGTTAATTTAGCTTCTCGTTTGGAAAGTTTAACTAAATTATATGGAGTCGATATTTTAATTAGTGAAAATACTTTTTTTGCCCTCGAAGAACCAGAAAAATATAATTATCGTTTTTTAGATAGAGTCAAAGTCAAAGGGAAAAAACAAGCAATTTCAGTCTTTGAAATTTTTGATGGAGACCCCGAAATCCAGAAACAATTAAAGAAACAAACTAAAACTAAATTTGAACAGGCTGTTGTTCTTTATTATCAACGAAAATATACTGCATCTAAAAAAAATCTTCTAGATATTTTTGAAATTAATCCAGAAGATAAAGCCGTCAAACTTTATCTGAGACGTTGTAAAAAAACTCAAATCTATAATGTGCCAGAAGAATGGGAAAAAGATATTTTAATTAAATGAAAAATTAGCATATTTGTGATTCCAATTTAATTGAATTAAATCACAAGATAAGTTAGTAAGCAAACAGCTATTAGCAGTCAGCAGTCAGCAGTCAGCAGTCAACACCTAGCTTTTTAATGAATGAAGACAGCATTTTTTTATTCTACTAAATTTTCAACCACAAATCTGAGTGATTAACTCATATAATTTGTGGCAGTAAATTATAGATGTATCTCAAAAGCTGTTAACTAATACCATTTCTCAAAAAGAATGCTATAGCACTTTGCACGACTAATCAGTACAGTAATAATAGTAAGTAGAATAAGTTCTAATTTGCTCAAAGTTTATTGCCCTGATTATTTATTGTACTTAACTGTTATGCAAAGGGCTGTATATATGATTCGGTGGGGAAGTGTGGGAGGTGTGGGGAGTGGTTAAAAGTAGGAAAAACCAATACTAACCAATTAATAATTATTAAAAACAGACTTTGAATCTTGGTAACTATTTGACTTCTGAAGTCAAGCTGAAGTATAGCATTACTTTTGGTAATTGGTATAAATTCCTCCCCAGGAGGCTAGCTGATAGCTGACTCCTGAATGCTTACATAAGTTCTACCAAATCTACCTGAGTAATGCCAATAAAAAAAAAGAATGTTATCAATAATAAGCAATATTAAAAGATTTTATCGGGAACTTATATTTGACGAACAAGATAATTGGAGATACAAAAAAGTAGATAAAAAATATTCATTTTGACTGCTGACTCCTGACTCCTAAGAAGTACCCTAATTATTTGTAGCAAACATTTATCAAATTGGTATAAGAGGGTATTAAGGAAGTTGTACCGTAAGCATTCCGCAGGAAAGCTCCTCTGTAAAGAGGTTAGCTGACGGCTGAATGCTTAGGTTGTACCTTTGGCATAAATAGGGCTTGCTGATTAACTCTAAAAGTCTTTATATATAAAAGTTATAGCCTTTTTTATAACCAGATTTGGTATCATAAATTAGTATTAGACAATTTTCAACAAACAAATATTATAAATTCTGTAGGTAAGGAAAAAGAAAGAGAGAAGAAGATCGCAAGAGACAAAAAAATAATAAATTTGATAGCTCAATCAGACTAAAAACTTGATAAACTCAGAAATTAAGTAAAGCGGGCTGATTAAATCTGAAAGTATTTACAGATAAAGGTAACTCCCTTTTTAGGTCGGGAAAAAGTACCAGGTTTTCAGCTCTTAATCCTCAAAAATTTAGTATTTTTGGCAAGAGTTGGGAAAAGAAATTACTCATCCCCTACTCCTTAAATAAGACTTTTGAGTGCCAACCCTAAGTATAGTAAATATATCCTAATTTCTAGGCAATATTTAGGGTTTCCTGATTAACTCTAAAAGTATTTACAAATAAACCTATTAGCTTTGTTGTCGTCAAAAAAGTGCAAGCTCTGATCAGTCGAGGTGCAAAAAGTTAGCATTTTAAGCAGACAAGAGCAGAAAATTTAAGGGGTAATTCCTTCTTCTACTAATTCAGTAATTCGCTTTTCTCCTGACTACTAAACCTTAAGCTTATAATTTTTTTAGCAAACCCTATTTATTAGAGTAAATTTCTGCATTCTCTCAAAATTTCAAAAAATTATATAGCCTTTTTCAGGCTAGTGAGATAAACTTATATGTTTAATTTGCTGTTGCCTGTTGCCTTGAGATAGTATAATTAAATAAGTAGCAGATAATTTAGTAAATATAGCCATCAGGAATGAGATATGAGAATTTTTATGATAGTTAGTTTGAGCTGAAAACCTTAAAAAAAATCTGACTCCTTACTCCTAACTGCAACCAAAATATTACAACTTAAATATGATTGCTATAGGAAGTTAAAACTGTATTTATTTAAAACTTAATTCAAAGTAAAAATACTGGGATAAATACTAATACTTTCTGCTATAGCAATATGATTTGAGTTATAAGATATGGAATATTTTTAGGGCACAGGGAAAGGGGAATAGGGAACAGTCAAATTCTCACATCTCATTCCTGATTGCTATATCTGTTTATCAATGAAGTTAACTTTTTGGGCAAATAAGGCAGGATATAAAAATCCTAGAAAATTTACTTACCATAGTCAAATTTACTTTTTATTTTGCCTAGTTATTTACAACAAAAAAATCTTAACTCTGGCAATTTTAATTTGACTTCAAGGGTAAGAACTTTAAAAGATAAAATCAATAATCACATCTTTAAATCTATCAACAAAAAAATGTTTACTCAAAACAAACAACAAACAAACAGAAATTGGAAACAAATAGCCAAAAAATTTGAAGCTATTGTTGGTAAAAAAGGAGTAGTTCAACGCAAAGAAGAACTATTAGTATACGAATGCGATGGTCTTGCTAGCTATCGTCAACGTCCGGCATTAGTAATATTGCCTCGAACAACTGAACAAGTTTCCGAAGCAGTAAAAATATGTCATAATCTAGAAATTCCTTGGCTTCCTAGAGGTGCAGGAACAGGTCTTTCTGGTGGAGCATTACCAATAGAAAACTGCGTTTTAATTGTCACTTCATTAATGCAAAAAATCCTGAAAATAGACTTAGAAAATCAACAAGTTGTTGTACAACCAGGCATTATTAATAATTGGGTGACACAAGCAGTTAGTGGAGCTGGTTTCTATTACGCTCCTGATCCTTCTAGTCAAATTATTTGCTCTATTGGTGGGAATATTGCTGAAAATTCTGGAGGGGTTCATTGTCTTAAATATGGTGTGACAACTAATCATGTTTTAGGATTAAAAATAGTTACTGCTGAAGGTTCAATTGTTGATATTGGCGGTCAAATTCCAGAGATGCCTGGTTATGACTTAACAGGATTATTTGTAGGTTCGGAAGGTACCCTGGGAATAGCTACAGAAATTACTTTGAGAATTCTTAAATCTCCTGAATCAGTCTGCGTACTTTTAGCGGGATTTCCTAG
>JBFRWR010000749.1:0-11541 GCA_051439685.1 Trichodesmium sp. | reverse complement strand
GTCGGTGTAAAAAAACAGAGGTATATAACAAAATGTAAAATCCCTAAAATCCTCTTGCCTTCTGGAGCTGTTGCCTTCTGGAGCTGTTGCCTTGCTATAACGATAATTTTCAACGCCAACCTACTTATATCCTGAGAATTCAAGGAATGTAGTAAAAAGTATCCTTCTTGAGGACTAACCAAACTGAAAATCTTGAGTTTGAAGGCTAAGGCTACAAATATAACATCTAAAATAATAAAGTTATGGTAGAAATTATAATCTAGGAGCAAACCTTTTGCCGGGAGTATAGGAGGAGCGAACTATTTAATCTCTTTAACCAATTGGTATAACATTCTCTTGAAAAGGACTTATTTTTTACTGTTTCATAAAGATGCCTTGCTGTGGCAAATAAACAGGTTGGTATAATCTTGTAAAATAGTTGATCTTAAGCCAGTATTTGTTTCTGGGTAATTAATAATTAATAATTATTAATTACAGCGCTTTTCAGTTGAGTAGACCACTAAATTCATTGTTAGGAGTCAGTCCTCAGTCCTCAGTCCTCAGGAGGCGCGGAGTTAGGAGTCAGGAGGCGCGGAGTTAGGAGGTAGGGACGTTGGATGCAACGTCCGTAGGTCGCAGGAGTTAGGAGTTAGGAGTTAGTATCATTGTGGTTTTTGATTATGAAAACCGCTGTAAATAATTGAGCACCCTTTGCCTCCCCTATCAAGGGAAAAAGCGGTCGAGATATGGCAAGGAAACCTCGCCATATCTAATCGACCAACAGAAATAAATTTTTTCCGAAGAAGTGTCAATCCTCTCCCTAAAAGGGAGAGGTAATTATCAATTATCAATTAATGAATATATATTTCCAATGGCATCTCCAAAAACTCTACTAGAGGCAATTCGAGGATACCGTATTTCACAGTGTATTTATGTTGCGGCAAAACTTGGGATTGCCGATCTGCTCAAAGATGGAGAACAACACTCTGATGTTTTGGCTACTGCCACTAATACCAATAAAGATGCAATTTATCGACTGTTACGCGCTCTAGCCAGTGTCGGCATTTTTGCAGAAACTCAGCCCCACTATTTTCAGCTAACTCCACTAGCAGCATATTTGCAAAGTGATGATCCTAACTCCTTAAAAGCCTATGCAATCATGTTAGGAGAGGAACATTATCAAACCTGGGGAAATATAATGTATAGCGTGCAGACAGGAGAGAATGCTTTTGAGAACTTGTATGGGATGAATTTTTACGAATTCTTTCAGCAAAACTCTGCCTCAGCAAAAACTTTTGATTGGGCGATGACAAATCTTTCAGGAGTCGTAAATATTAATATCTTAGCTGCTTACAATTTTTCATCCATTGCTCAGTTGGTTGATATTGGTGGAGGTAATGGTAGACTGCTATCTTCTATTCTGCAAGCTTACCCTACTATGACTGGGGTGTTGTTTGATCGACCCGATGTGATTGACAGAGCCTCTGATTTACTTGAAACAATAGGAGTGAGAAATCGTGTTCAACTAGAAAAAGGTGATTTCTTTAAGAAAGTGCCAGTAGGGGGAGATGCTTATATGCTTAAACATATCATTCATAACTGGAGTGATGAACAGGCGATCGTTATTCTCCATAACTGTTATCAAGCAATGAAAAATCAAGGAATACTATTAGTTATTGAGATAGTAATACCTCTAGAAAATGAGCCTTCCACAGGTAAATTTATGGATATAAATATGTTAGCAATGTGCCCTGGTGGGCGAGAGCGAACTGAGACTGAATATAAAAAATTATTGAAAAAGGCAGGCTTCAAACTCACTAAAATAGTTCCAACAAAATCAGAAGTTAGCATAATTGAAGCAGTGAAAGATCAAATATAGACTAATAATATAGAAGATTTTGGATGGCACTGCGTTGATACCAAGTATAGCTGCTTCAGGAAAATTATGGCGTTGCATATTTGCGCATTGAAATTAGTGTCGGGGGTATTGTAACTGGATGAATTATAGTTTTAGACAAAGAGGAGTTCATTAATTGATAATTGATAATTGATAATTGATAATTACCTCTGGTTAAAACCATCAGATTGAAGAACAGGAAATTCAAGAGCACTTTTTTTCCCCTTAAAAGGGGAGGCTTCAAGGCGCGAATTATTAATAATTAATAATTAATAATTAATAATTATTAATTCGGTAAAAGATGGGATTGATCTTTTGCAGGACTTAGACAGAACCGCCATATCTAGTAAGGGAAAGTGGCATTTGCCCTCTACAGATAGCGTATTATCTACGAGTTTGCCTAAGTAATGAGTTGGGGCTTATAACGGAGTAATAGACTAGAATAATACAAATTTGAAGAATTCCTTCTTGACAGGTGTATTTATAACTGCTAAAATAGCCCCGATTATTTCTCCAGAAAAAAACATGAGTAACGAAAATTCTTTAATAGGTTCCCGTTGGTATGTAAAAGAACAATGGGGATGGTCTTATGATTCTTACATCAGCGATGAAGATGCATTAGACTATTTAAAGGCATTGTTAGTTTGTACCAAAGGTGACGACATCATCAGCGAAGCAGAGCGAGAGTATGTAATCGGTTTTGCTGCTTGTCGAGAATTGTCTTTGTCTGTGATTGAGGCAGCGAGAGCGTATGATGCGAATGAAGATATTGCAGATATTATGTCTCGTAATGTAATAGTGCAAAAAGCGAAAAAAGGCATGATCTATTGGGCAATAAAAGCCTGTTCTGCTGATGCAGAATATAATAATCAAGAAAAAGCCGCAGTTCGGAAGATGGCTGGTCTAATGGGAGTTTCTGAGCAGACTGTAGAAGAAATTGAGGCAGTAATTATTGAAGAACAGAAACTGAAGGATAAACGAAACGCTCTAGTTTATGATAGTAAAGTATTGTGGGAGTAGCTAGCTATAGAGGAAATAATGAAGATATAGCGTTGTATATTTTGAGGATAATTGTATCCTAATTATATACAATAATGTCATTACTAGGGGCTGAAAAAATAATTTAAGTTATTACTCCCTTGGTAATCTTTAGGCAAATTTTTTAGGCAGATATATATTATATAGGACTTACCGAAATAATTAATAATTAAACAATTAAATAATTAGATCATTCACGCCTTGAAGCCTCCCCTTTCAAGGGGAAAAAAATAAATCTTTTCCTTATTCGTCTTACCTCTCCCTTTTAGGGAGAGGTAATTATCAATTATCAATTATCAATTATCAATTAATGAAGCACCCATATCAAATCATACACAATTTGTAGGGGTAATAACCTTAATCTAGTGAACGGTGTCTGCGTAAGTCCTGATATAATAAAGTTAAGTTATGAGATTGTGTCAGCTTAAAAGACTGGTTTACCTCTCAGGTTAAGTTGCTTGATTACTCCTGGCAATGACAAAAGTAGACTTTTTTTTAAGATTATATTTATAAATTACCTCTGAAATTAATTTTCTGACGGAATGCTCCACAACCGCGATCGCCCGTAATAACAGAAATAGTTTATTTTTTTCCAAGTCTCACTGTGAAATTGAGGAAGTTTTTTTTAATTTGTCACAGCATTAATATAGTCAACAATACTTAGTATTAAAAATAACATGAACTTCCTATGGCCACCTTCAATTCATAAGACAAGTTAAAGATAGCAATGAGCAAGGAAATATCAGGCTAATAATTTTAGATAAGAACCAAGTAGTAAAAAACCATTAAGATAGCTAGCTAACTCAGGCCCATTAATTTTAGGTAGGTTCCCTGGTAAGGAAATTAAACTTTAGTAGATAAGGAGAATTTATGAGAATAGCGGTAGCTAAGGAAACTCTGGTCAATGAATCTCGTGTGGCCTTAGTTCCTGATGTCATAGCTAAATTAGTTAAACAAGGGCTAGAAATACAGGTAGAAGCAGGTGCGGGAGCAAAATCTTTCTTCTTTGATGGGTCATACGAACAAGCTGGAGCCAAGATAATTTCTGATAGTGACGCTTTGTGGCGTGAAACTGAGGTACTTCTGAAAATTGGGGTACTACAGGAATCAGAAATTGATAAATTGCGGGAAGGTTCTGTGGTTATTAGTTTCCTCAACCCTCTAGGAAATCCTGCTATTGTCCAGCGTTTAGCTGACAAGAAAGTAACTGCCTTCAGTATGGAACTAATCCCTCGTACCAGTAGGGCGCAAGTTATGGATGCTCTATCTTCCCAAGCTAATATTGGTGGATATAAAGCAGTTTTGTTGGCCTCTACTGCTCTGCCTAAGTTTTTCCCCATGTTAACTACTGCAGCAGGTACTATTAAACCTGCCAAAGTATTAGTTATGGGTGCGGGAGTTGCTGGTTTACAGGCGATCGCTACTGCTCGTCGTTTAGGTGCGATAGTAGAAGCATTTGATATTCGTCCAGAAGTGAAAGAGCAAGTGCAAAGTTTGGGAGCAAAATTTGTAGATGTGACTCTCCAAGAAGATACTGTTGCTGAGGGTGGTTATGCCAAAGAACTTTCTGAGCAAGCTAAACAGCATACTCGTGAAGTTCTGACACAGCACGTTGCTGCTTCGGATATTGTCATTACTACTGCTCAAGTTCCTGGTAAAAAGGCACCATTGCTAGTAACAAAAGAAATGGTAGATCAAATGAAACCAGGAGCAGTCATAGTTGATATGGCAGCAGAGCAAGGTGGTAACTGCGAATGTACTGAAGCAGGCAAAAATGTAGAGTGGAATGGCGTGACTATTATCGGTCCTGTCAATTTACCAGCAACTATGCCAGTTCATGCTAGTGAATTGTATGCCAAAAATATTACTGCTCTCCTCAAGTTAATGGTTAAAGATGGAGAACTAAATCTTAACTTTGAGGATGATATTATTGCTGGAGCTTGTGTCACCCATGCTGGTGAAATTCGTAATCAAAGAGTAAAAGATGCTCTTGGTGTTGCTGTTAGTAATTAGTTAAGCAGTCAGCAGTCAGCGTTCAGCACTCAGGCAGAAAATTTTTTCAGATTGAGAAGGAATTTCCAGCCTTGCTAATGCCCCATAAAAGTCAACCATTAACTGTGAAAAGACTATGAGCGAAACATTAATTGCAGCTTTATTCGTATTCGTCTTGGCATCATTTGCCGGATTTGAAGTTATTAACAAAGTGCCACCAACTCTGCATACACCCCTAATGTCTGGAGCAAATGCTATCTCTGGAATTGCAGTTTTGGGGGCACTAATTATCGCAGGTGACAAAGATTGGAATGTCACTGTAATTTTAGGTTTAGTTGCCGTTGTATTTGCCACTATTAACGTAGTTGGTGGCTTTTTAGTGACAGACCGGATGTTGCAAATGTTCAAGAAGAAGGAGGCTGCATAATGACGGACTTTATACCAACCGGAATTCAGTTAAGCTACCTAGTAGCAGTATCTCTATTTTTCGTAGGGCTGAAAAAGTTAGGTTCACCAGCTACAGCTCGTAATGGTAATTTATTAGCATCAGTAGGGATGTTGATTGCTATTGTAGCAACCCTGCTAGAAAAAGAAGTAATCAACTATGAGATGATTCTGGTAGCGATCGTTATCGGTTCAATTATTGGAGCGATCGGCGCTTACAAAGTAGAAATGACAGATATGCCTCAGATGGTTGGTTTATTCAACGGTCTGGGTGGTGCTGCTTCGGCAATGGTAGCAGTTGGTGAATTTTGGAAGTATTTGGCTGTTGCAGACGCGCCTCCACTACCTACTACTATTACAGCGTTACTAGGCGTATTAATTGGTGGTGTAACTTTTACAGGTTCCTTAATTGCTTTTGCCAAACTACAGGGAATTATGAGTGGTTCCCCCATCACTTTCCCATTACAGCAACCTGTTAATGCTCTCCTATTTGGTGGGTTTATTGTTGGTAGTGTTTATCTATGCGTCACACCATTCAACTTACCCGTGTTTTTAGCATTGGTAGGTGTATCTCTGATATTAGGGGTAATGTTCGTTATCCCCATTGGTGGCGGTGATATGCCAGTGGTAATTTCTCTATTGAACTCATTCTCAGGATTAGCTGCTAGTGCTGCTGGTTTTGTGGTAATGAACAATATGTTAATCATCGCTGGTGCATTAGTTGGTGCTTCCGGTATTATCCTCACAGTAATCATGTGTAAGGGTATGAACCGTTCCTTGACAAATGTGTTATTCGCTGCATTTGGTACTGGTGAAGGTGGCGGAGCAGTAGCTGGCGGTGGCACAACTGATAAGAGTGTTCGTAGCATTGACCCAGAAGAGGGAGCAATGATGTTGGGTTATGCCCGCTCTGTAGTAATTGTCCCTGGTTATGGTATGGCCGTTGCTCAGGCCCAACATTCTGTCCGCGAGTTATCAGACCAATTGGAAGGATTGGGTGTTGAAGTGAAGTATGCTATTCACCCAGTTGCTGGCCGGATGCCTGGACACATGAACGTATTATTAGCAGAAGCAAATGTCCCTTATCCTCAATTATATGATATGGATGACATTAATCCTCAATTTGACCAAGCAGATGTGGCCTTGGTAATTGGGGCAAATGATGTGGTAAATCCAGCAGCTCGTGCAGACCAAAATAGTCCAATTTATGGGATGCCCATTCTAGATGTTGATAGAGCGAAGCATACTATTGTGATTAAGCGTGGCCTCAGCACTGGTTTTGCTGGTGTGGACAATGATTTGTTCTACAAGGATAAAACCATGATGCTATTTGGCAGTGCGAAGGATATGGTTGCTAAGTTGGTTTCTGAGGTTAAGCAACTTTAATAACCTGATTTAGGCAACTCTCAATTTTCTCAAATAGTTTATTTTTAACCATTCTGTTCAATGAACAATATTTAAGCTCCTGGAAGTATTATGGAGCAAAATATTGTTCATTGTTCAGTTTTAATGACTATTATTGAGCTTGGTATAGTTATTCCTTATAGAAAATCAAGAGAAAGCCCTGAGAATACTTTGAGTAATATTATGGGTTTGATTTCACAAAATGTCTTTGATATTTTGACATAATTTGACGATAAATGTGCTATTGTGAAAGCTGAGAATAAATTCGGTTGTAATGTTTGTTCATATTGAGGATCACTTTCCTGATTGTTATTGGCAAGCTTCTCTCCGAAATCTAAATCTCTACATATCTCTAATCAATCTGGGAGAAAATCTATGTCAATTTATGTAGGCAACCTATCCTACGAAGTCACACAAGATGACTTATCTGAAGTCTTTAAGGAATATGGTACTGTAAAACGAGTGCAGTTACCAACTGACCGGGAAACAGGACGCCCCCGTGGTTTTGGGTTCGTGGAAATGAGTTCAGATACTGAAGAAGAAGCAGCTATTACAGCACTTGATGGTGCAGAATGGATGGGCCGTGATATAAGAGTTAATAAAGCAAAGCCCCGTGAAGACAGAAAATCTGGCGGAGGTTATAACCGCAGCAGAGGTGGTGGTGGTGGTCGCTACTAAATCATAAAAAGCTAATTATTAGGTCTAAATTAATTCCTATAATTGTCTAGTTTTGTAGGAGTAGGTTAGGAAAATAAATTATTGGTTTTTACCTAAATTTATAGATAAAACCTGCCTCTACTTAAGTTTTTCATTGCCATAAGTTGTCGATCAATAGCTATCAAATAATCTCGCCCATACTTACCATTTTCTAATAGGAGTTCGAGATTTTGTGGCAAATCTTGAAGCATTTCTTGACTACAGGAAGCGGCAGCTAAAGCTATAGTTGCCACTGTATCTACATCTCCTGTAAAGTTAATACAATCCATCAATAAGCTGCTCATTTTATCATTTCTAATCACTGCAGTAATAGCAGCTCTAACGCTCATCCAACCTTTAGAACCTACTTTTTGATTCCAGGGTTCTGACCAAGGTTTACTAGGAACATAAGTTTCCATAAATTTTCCTAGTTGGCTTTTTTTACCTAAGTTATAAATACAATAATGACTCATTAATGCTGAGGCGATCGCTGCATCAATTCCGTCAGGGGTATTATGAGTGATAGTTGCTTGAATAGTTGCTTTTTGTTTGACTTCTTTAATGGTAGGAAAAATACCAATGGGAGCAGCTCGCATTGCAGCACCACATTTGTCACTTGTAGGAATTATTTCTGCTAAAAATTGTTTCCCAGTTTTCACTTGTTTTAAAAAGTCATAAAATTTACGAGAATATCCTTCCCGTTCATCTCTTTTAAAAGCTTCAACAAATTTATCGGCTAAATTTTCTCGCGTCCAAGGTTCCCTAGAAATTATCATTTCGGCAATAGCAATGGTCATTTGAATGTCATCAGTGTAGGAACCGGGAATAAGTTTATGGCGGGGGTGCTTCACATAATTAAATAGATTATTGTGTTGTTTAATTAACTCAATATTTGCGTATTCAAAACCCGCTCCATAAGCATCACCAATAGCAAGTTCTAGTAACATAATTTCAGTTATCAGTTATCTAGTTAGCCTCCTGCGGAGGAACTGCGTTAACAGTTATCAGTATCTCTGGGAATAGGGAGGTTTGAAATACTGAATTTTCTTTTTTTTTATTCCCTGGTACTACAATTATTTTGACAAGGATGTACGGATGATTATACTTGATAATTTAGGTAGATACTTTACTAATTATAATTATTTTATACCAATTTTAGGGGAAACTATACTAATCCTAAATGATGTGTGAGAAAAACTGTAGGGGTTTGGTTTCCAAATCCCATTTTTGCCTGGGTTTGGAGACAAAACCCCTACGATAAAATATTACAACATAAGGGCGGATTGCTATAGATGAACCTATCCCACTAATAATATTTCTGCTGAAAAGCACAAATATTGTTAAAGATAAAAACGAAAAATCCAGCTTTTCAGGAAAATTTTACTTAAGTAAATAAGCATTTTTACAATAGTGGGATAGGTTGACAGAATTATGAAATTAATTAACTTATTTGTCTGAGTCTGAAGTCAACTCTGATTAAAATTTTATTCTATTAGGAAAAAGAATATGTAACAATAATTATAAGGCTATAGCAGTATGAAATGAGCTGTGAGAAAAACTGTAGAGGTTTGGTTTCCAAATCCCATTTTTGCCTGGTTTTGGAGACCAAACCCCTACGATAAAATATTATAACCTATTTAAGATTGTTATATCTTGAGACAAGAGTGAAATTGTCTGATAATGTCAAATGCTTATAGAAAAAATTGCCAATCACTATAGAAGTGGAAAATTCGATTTAGCTCAAGATTTTTTTATACCTTGTTTAAAAAATTGTATTCAATATCGCCGTGCAGTTGGTTATTTTTCTAGCGGTGCGTTAGTATCTTGGGCAGAAGCTATTCCTTATTTATTAGATAATAATGCTGTGATTAAGTTGATAATTTCTCCTGAGTTATCGGAAGAAGATAAAACAACTTTAGCAGCAGCAATTAATCAAAAAGAAAATTATCAATTTAGACAAATTATTGCCGATAAAATTATTAAAGATGCTCTGAAATTATCAATAGAATCGGATTCTATTCACCTGAGACAAAAACTATTAGCTTGGATGATAGCTAATGAGAAGTTAATTTTAAAATTTGCCTTTCCTCAGCACATAAACCAAGTGGGAATTTTTCACGAAAAAATTGGAATATTTGATTTGGAGAATGATAATTTTGTTGCTTTTACTGGGTCTGCTAATGAGTCAAGAAGTGGTTATAGTCGTAATTACGAATCTATAGATGTTTATCGGAGTTGGGTTAGTGCTGATGTAGAAAGAGTTAAGATTAAAATTGAAGAATTTGAAGAAACATGGTCAGGAAAAGCAGTAGGTTTAAAAATTATTTCTTTATCCTCAGAAACAATAGATTTTATTAGGTCTTATGCTCCTAATAAAAAACCTGACATAAAACAAGATAAAAGACAAAATTTAGATATTAAAACTAAAACATTACCATTAAAAATTATAGATAAAAAAAATAGTAGTTATCAATGGCAACATCAAGAAGAAGCAGTAGAAAAATTTCTCATAGTTGGTCATGGTGTGTTAGAAATGGCAACAGGTACGGGAAAAACTCGTACTACTTTAAAAATTCTTAGTAAACTCGATGAGCTAGAGCAAATAAATGGAATTATTATTAGTACGGAAGGTACTGATTTATTAGATCAATGGTCAAAAGAAATTCATAGCTGGTCTGTTCAGAGACCCAAACTTTTTAGAGTTTTCAGACATTATTCTTCTTACCATGAATTAGAGAGTTTTGCTCTTAATCCTGAGAGAGCAGTTTTAATAGTTTCTAGGGAAAAATTAGGTTTATTATTTAATCGTCTGGAGTCAAAAATAAAATCAAAATTGATTATTGTACATGATGAGGTACATGGTTTAGGAAGTCTGGCAATTCGTCAACAATTAACTGGAAAACATGAAGATTTTGGTTATCGGTTAGGGTTAAGTGCTACACCTGAAAGAGAATATGACAGTGAAGGAACAGAATTTATTTTTGCAGAGTTAGGGGAAGTATTTTTTCAATTTGGAGTTAAAGAGGCTATTGAAAGAGGGATACTTTGTGAATTTGATTATATTCCTCTTGTTTATGAGCTTACTAACAATGATAAAGAGAGACTTCAACAAGTATATAGACAAAAAGAAGCTCGTTTGAAAGCGGGTAAACCTATGAGGGAGGAAGAGGTTTGGATTAAACTTTCTCGTGTTTATAAAACTGCTGAAAATAAACCTAATATTTTTGCAGATTTTTTGGTTGAAAATCCTCAGATACTTCAGTCTACTATTATTTTTGTGGAAGAGAAGGAATATGGGAATCAATTGTTAGATAATATTCATAATTATACTCATCGTTATCGAACTTATTATTCTGGAGAGGAGCAAAAACATTTGCAAGATTTTGCTCAAGGTAAAATTGATTGTTTAATAACTTGTCATCGTGTTTCTCAAGGAATTGATATTAAGAATCTTGAAAATGTGATTCTTTTTTCTTCAGCAAGAGCTAAACTAGAAACTATTCAACGTATAGGTCGTTGTTTGCGGATAAATCCAAATCATCTAGACAAAAGAGCAAAAGTAGTTGATTTTGTCTTGGAGTCGGAGGATAATCGAGATAGAATATCTGCTGATGAGGAACGTTATGAGTGGTTATCTGAACTTTCAAAATTTAGGAGAAAAAGTTAATAGTTATGTTAGATAAGGAAATAGAAAAGGC
The DNA here is from genome assembly GCA_051439685.1 of Trichodesmium sp. Classification (GTDB taxonomy): domain Bacteria; phylum Cyanobacteriota; class Cyanobacteriia; order Cyanobacteriales; family Microcoleaceae; genus Trichodesmium. The sequence continues at coordinate 393 of JBFRWR010000749.1, read as the reverse complement.
TATTAGAGAGTCTGTTTCGGAAGCAAGTCAAGCAGAAGCAGTTGCAAATAGATTGATTAAATGGTTGGAAGAAATGAGTAAGCAAAATTTCAACGAAACGGATAAAAGTGAACGTCTTAAATTAGTCTATGATGCTATTAATATTGAACAATTAGAAATTAGAGATGAATAATTAAAATTGAAATTATTGGTTGAAAAACAGAATGTTTAAGATTCCTAGAGCTGAATATTAATCTTTTATTTGGTGAGAAATATCCTCATGTTTCTTTGATTCAAATGTTTAATGGTACAGCCAAAACTACTACTTTAAGTTTAATTCGTGCTGCTATGAGTGGGGAAAAAGTAAGAAGTTTTTGCAACTGTTAATCAATTTAATTATAGAGGAACATTTGT
>JBFRWR010000748.1:0-11073 GCA_051439685.1 Trichodesmium sp. | reverse complement strand
GAAGCTGATGGGGGATGGCCGAGAAATCCTATGATTAATAGTGGAGCGATCGCTTTATCATCTTTATTACCAGGAAATACTGCTACAGAAAGGTGTGAATTTTTTTGTTCTTGGTTGAATAATTACGGAAATTGTCAGTTATTTTTAGATGAGAATATGTTGGCTTCGGTTCGTTCTTTACCTAATGAGAATAATCAAGCTATTGCTCAAAAGTTATTAGAATCTGGTTATATAAAAGATGCAGAAATTACTTTAGATACTTATAATCAAATCTGTTGTTTATCTGGCAGTATTTTTGATGTGGCTAATTTGGGAATTTTATTAGTAAAGCCACCTAATTATGATTGGAAAAAATACTGTTTTACAGTTCAAGAATTAATGACTACTTGTGGTTTATATGAAGTATCAAGTCGTTATAGTTTAGAAATAGGAATTCCTATTAAATCTAGTGTAAGTGGAATTGTTTTAGGGATAGTTCCTAATCAGGGAGTAATTGTTTATTATAATCCTCCTCTTGACCAACATGGAAATTCTGTAGCTGGTTTATTTTTTTTAAAGACAATTTCTGATATTTTAAACTTAAGTATCTTTTGTTAGTATGGCACTAAGTTAATTAGGGCTTGCTGAAAAAGTATTTTTTAAGAAATAGGGGACTAAAAGAGTAATTTTTTTGCTCAACTATACGCCCAAAATTCTAACCTTTTGAGCATCAATAACTGAAAACTAGGTACTTTTTGAATAATTAATAGTTAATATAGCAATCAGGAATCAGATGTGAGAATTTAACTGTTCCCTAAAACTCTAGAATATAATGGTCATGTTCTGCATAAAACACATTTTTTTCCTTCTTCTATGTTGCCTTTTGCCTGTTGCCTGTTGCCTAAAAGCCTAAAATCTTCTCACAATTCAGATCGGATTGCTATAGTTTTGTTTTAACTAAAAGTAATTGTTTATTATCAATTATCCATTATCAATTATCAATTTATGTTGGTAAAATTCTCACACGACCTTGCTTATAAACACATTGATCGGTATATTTTTCACTTACATTTTTAATCATATTAAACCTTTGCATTATTTCCATTAATTCCGAATTTTTTACAGGTTTACTAATATAACCATCAGCGCCTTGTTTCATTGCCCAATATACATCAACCTCTGCATTTTTACTAGAGCAAAATAATACAGGTATATTCATAGTTTCAGGTCTAGATTTAAGTTGACGACAAACTTGATACCCATTCATTTCCGGCATAATAATGTCTAAAATTACTAAGTCAGGATGTTCTGATTTTACTTTTTCTAGTGCTTCTAAACCATTACTTGCTGAAGTAGTTTTTAATCCTATTTTGCTTAGGAGATTTGAACATAGTTTTCTGACAATTTCGCAGTCATCTACAATTAATATTTTCTTTTTCAGCATAACAATAGAGTTAAAAGATTGGTTGATAATTGCAGGATTTGATTGATATGTATATAGCAATCCTATTTTATTCGTGTCAAAAATCTTACTGCTTTTTAGGGAACAGTTCAGCAATTAATAATTAACAATTAACAATTAACAATTAATAATTACCCCTGATTAAAAGAAGGGGATTGACTAAAAGCAATTTTTTTGATTTATCCTCTATCCAAGGGGAGGCTTCAAGCCGTGAATTGTTGAATGAATAATTAATTGACTATCAACTATTAATCATTAATTATTCGGTCATAGTTTCAGTTTTTTTATTTACTTTTTGATTTTTTATGACCTATTTAGGATTGCTATATTAATATTTATACTTATTAAAGTAGTCCTACTTTTAGGAAGTTCTTAGTTCAGAGAAGGAACAGGGAATAAGGAGAAATAATTGATAATTTCTGATAATATCGGAAATATATAATCAAATGTGTAATTTTCCATAAGCACTAATATGTAATTAATTTTGTGTAGGAGCTTAAGTAGGTACGGATGAATTAGCTAGGGATAAATAAAAGTCAAAACAAAAAATCTGAAAAAGAATCCAGAAGTAGGTTATTAATATGTTTGAATATCCATTGCGATTGTAAGGTAAGCATTCAGCTATTAGCAGTCAGGACTCAGCTTCTAGTTTTTTTATGAATAAAGCCATTTTTATTTTAACTTCTACTACATTTTCAACCATAAATCTGGAAACCATATAATTTGTGGCAGGAAATTATAGATGTATCTCAGAAGTTATTAAAGTCTGCGTAACATTCCACAGGAAAGGAAAGTTCCTCCGCAGGAGGCTAGCTATTAGCTCAGAGCTGAATATCTACATTTTATAGATAATTAAACCCACTTACTTCAACCTAGTTACTGTCATTGAAATTGGAGAATATAAGATTTGCACCCCTGAATATTTGTGCAATTGCAAACTAAAATTTACTTATGAGTAAACAATCAATTTTTAAACAAAAAGTGGGTTATAAGTGTGGTTACAAATATTAGCCCAGTTTCAAAAATTTTTAGAAGGAAATTTTAAAATATTTTCCTATAATTATAATACACTAACTAAATTCCTAATCCGCATATTTATAAGTAGGTACACAAAATTAATCAAACATCTATACAAGCTGAGTTTTTACCTTTTCCAGATTCCAGATAATTAGAATAAGTAAATAATTTTGTTGGTAGTCCTGCATACTAATGATGAGAATATACAAAGCTTCCCGTTTTGATGAGGTAGACAGGTAAGGTAACAGATAATAGCATTTCTCAAAAACTTTTCTACATTTTATTGAACTGGGGAGTAGGGGAGAAGTAAAAAATCTGAATAATTAACACTAAATGCCTAATAATTATCAAAAAATTTATTCTGGCGATATTAATTACTTAAGAATTGAAGTGTCACCTAAGTATAGGATTACTTTTAGTAATTGGTATAAGATACCTTTGCTACAAACATTCGATCATTAGTCGGAAATATGCTGTATATTTTGTAAGCATTCAGCTATTAGCTGTCAGCTTTCAGGAAACTGATTTTCCTTTCCTACAGAATACTTTGCAAAAAAGCGATTTTTATTCCTGAAAATATCTAAGTACCATTAATAAAACTTTTATAGCACATTATCAACAATAGCTGATAGCTGATAGCTGACGGCTGAATGCTTACTATATTTTTTTCCAAAACTTCCCACATCTCCCACACTTTCCATACAATTACTATACACAACGACATTTTTTTTTAGGTACTTAAAGCACTGTTGAAGATAATTCAGTACAGTTCAAAATCAATCTTTTTCCCTTTTCCCTTTTCCCTATTCCCTAAAACTCAGCAAGATTTTTGCCACAAATAAAATAGGATTGCTATATATATCCCAAATGGGTTCTATAAAATTAGCTGGAGAGATGGGGAGATGGGGAAATGGGGAAATGGGGAAATGGGGAAATGGGGAAATGGGGAAATGGGTAGATGATGAATCAAGGGGCTATTTTTATACTTTTTTCCCTATTATATTTCTGGAAATTTTGACTCCTGTCTCCTGTCTCCTGTCTCCTGTCTCCTAATCCTCACTTTTGCTCATATTCCAAATGGGTTCTATAAGGTTATTTTTTCCAACTGATAAAATAAATGACTTACACAATACAAAAATATTCATCAGATTCAAAAATCTCTTGAGCTACTGAATTGTGTAAGTCTTAATATAAAATTTGAGGAAATAGAAATTTAAAATTTTCCTATATTTACCTGATTAAAGTCTTAATCTTGCGACAGAAATCAAATAATTAGGGTTTGCTGAAAAAATCAGAGTGCAGGAAGTGTGGGAAGTATCGGGATAGTCGGAAGACAGAGAAAATTGGAGGAATAATTGTTCCTTAATTTTCCTGTCTCGCGTTACCCCAAAATACTCACTTTTTCAGCAATTTAAACTGAAAAGCTGGTACTTTTTCCAGACTTAAAAAGGCACTTACCTTTATCTGTAAATGCTTTGAGATTTAATCAGCAAGCTCTAATTAAATTAAGTTATAAATTACATTCTTTCCAAAACAGAAATTCCCAACAAAGATAACCCCAACTTTAAAGTTCTTGCCGTTGCATCACACAACAATAATCGAGAAGTACGCACAGGTTCCTCCGACTTTAAAACCGGACAATTTTCAAAGAACTTATTAAACTTTTCACTCAACTCAAATAAATATTCACAAAGACGATTAGGCAACAATTCAACAGCCACCATATTTAAGACTTCATTCAACTGTAATAAATGTTTTCCTAAAACTAACTCTTGCTCATCCTGCAAAAGAATTTTGGCATCCTTTCTCAACTTTTCAAAATTAATTTCTCCCTTCCGCGCAATTCCTTGAACCCGCACATAAGCGTATAACAAATAAGGGGCGGTATTGCCTTGCAAAGCCAACATTTTATCGAAACTAAACACATAATTACTATTCCGATTTTGACTCAAATCTGCATATTTAACCGCACTTAAACCAACAACCTCAGCAACATTTTCAATAAACTCTTCACTCTCCTCACGATTTTCCTCTTTTAGCCTTTTTTCCAAATCATTCCGCGCCCTATTTATCGACTCATCTAATAAATCTTTTAACCTTACAGTTTCCCCCGAACGAGTCTTTAATTTTTTCCCATCTTCTCCCAAAACCAAACCAAAAGAAACATGAACAACCTCTACATTTTCTGGTATCCAACCAGCCTTTTTTGCTACTTGCCAAACTTGAGCAAAATGATTAGCTTGCCCAGAATCAGTCACATAAATTAATCGCTTTGCCTCCTCTTTTTCAATCCGATTAATTAAGGCAGCTAAATCAGTTGTTGCATAATTATAACCACCATCAGACTTCTGTACAATTAATGGTAAACGTTCACCTTCCTTATTAGTAAATCCTTCTAAAAATACACATTTTGCACCATCACTTTCTTCCAATAAACCTAACTTATTTAACCCTTCCACAACCCCAGGTAACATAGAATTATAAAAAGACTCTCCCCGCTCATTTAACTTAATATCAAGCAAGTCATAAATAACTTGAAATTCCCGCCGAGATTGATTACATAAAAGTTGCCAAGCATAATTACTATCCTCAGCACCCCCTTGTAAACTTACTACTTCCTTTCTCGACTTTTCCTTAAAATCTTCATCCTCATCAAACCGTTTTTTTGACTGCTTATAAAAAGTAACTAAATCTCCTATATCTAAAACATCAGCAGTCTTTAAAGCTTCCGGAAAAACTTCTTTTAAATAAGTAATTAACATACCAAACTGAGTACCCCAGTCTCCCACATGATTTAGCCTTAGTAGATCATGTCCCTGAAATTCTAATACCCTTGCCAAAGAATCACCTATAATTGTTGAACGTAAATGTCCAACGTGCATTTCTTTAGCAATATTTGGACTAGAAAAATCAATTACTACTCGTTGCGGATTTTTTGTAGGAGAAATATTCAGTCTTTCATCTTTAATTATTGCCTCTAGGCGAGTTTCGATATATTCTGGTTTAAGACTAAGATTAATAAATCCAGGTCCAGCAATTTCTGGAGGGAGACAAAAATCGGTAATGTCAAGATTATCGATAATTTGAGTAGCGATCGCCCTGGGTTTATCCTTTAATTTTTTGGCTAAAGACATCGCTACATTACATTGATAATCTCCAAATTTAGGATTACTAGCAGAAACCACCATTGGGTCTGTGCCAGCTAAATCTTGACCAAATGCAGTAATTAAAGCTTTTTCAAATTTACTTTTTAGTTTTTCAATAGTAGGTTGCATTTTGATGTTTTATATTTAAAAATTTTACATATATGGGAAGAGGAAAAAAGGAAAAAGACCTCAGTTATCTAGGATAGAAGATTAAATTATTAATATTCATTTTTTGATTATTTCATAAGTCAAGAGCAGTAATGGCAATTGCTATAATTACCTTTTACGCTCAGAAAAAACAGTGATATCTGATCCTCATATTTTAGCTTTTGATCAACCCAAATTATTATTTTTAGTGTGTAATTTATGGTATTAGCATATTTGTATCTTCTTTGTAAATGATTTTATCAAAAATAAAAAATATGAGGACGTAAAAAAACAAGATTTTCAATCACTGAGATTTTTTCTCCTGGTTATTTATATTCCATTGTGTAGTAACTAAAAAATTATGACTCAAATATTTAATTCCATCTACCCTGATTCAATTTAATAGAGAAATTAAAATATAGTCTAAATAATTAAATAAACAGAGATTAGGAATAATTATCTTATGGTTTTGTGATTTTAATCAAAATTAGCAGATAATCATGGATAGATATTTTTAAGAAATGTTAAAATTATCAACTAAAGACACAAAAATACTATTTCAGGAAAAATAATTATGTTATCCAGACCAACTTTTGACGATCATTCCCTAAGTGAATCTTTTTATCAAGCACTAATTAATTGTTTTTATGACAGTTTGAGCTATTCTACTCAATCTTTACTTAATGAGTGTACTTTTGGGTTTGCCCCAGATGCACTTGGAGTAAAAACTTTTTTTATTATTACTCCTTCTATAGTAGAAGCAGATAAACTCGCTCAAGATGTTGATAACCTCAAAAATAGAGTAATTTCACTAATGTCAGGAGTAGGTAAACTTGCTATCTGTGTAAATCCACTGAAAGAGAAAGTCAAAAATAATTATCAGAATCATCAAGAATTGGAAACATCTATAGATAGTCTTGAGCAAAGGAAAAATTCTCTGCCAAAGTACATGATGTGCCGCATTTTTCCTATAGATTTGCCAGATGAAAATCTAGACTAATTTCTCTATCCATCATCACATCTGCAAAATAAATAATCAATAAAATAATTCAAATTAACAAAAATCTCCCCAAAAAATTCTGTCATAGGTAGATAGTTTTAATAGTTGATAAATTAGGAAACTTGATTGATAGTCAAGAAATATTTTCCATAATTACACAATTTTATGGAACTTAATTCTAATATTTATAAATATTGAAACTGTTGTCAGATAATATCAGATTAATATGAAATTTCGTAGAACAAAAATTTAATTCAGATTTGAATTGAGAACAAGACAGACAAGTTAATCAATTTCATAATTCTCTGTAGCTTCAGTTCATTAATTGATAATGGATAATTGATAATTACCTCTGGTTAAAACCGTTACGGAATTGAATATCAGGAAATATTATTTCTTTTTTTCCCCTATCCAAGGGGAGGCTTTAAAGCAGAATTATTATTATTAAGAATTCGGTAAAATTTTGATAACAGAACCTTAGACTCAGTTTGATTAAACTCTTATCACAATCAAAATTCTACTGAAGATGGAAAGATTATTTCTGATCAACTATTTACTCAAACTATTATTTTGTTGACTATAAAAAAAATAATGATTTGAGTAAATATTGATATTTTGGCGTTGCATTATCAAGGGATAATTTTGATCTGTATCCAACAATTTAGCCTGATAAATCAAAATTTTCAGCTTATCCAAATTTAATTATCATCCCCCAAAATATGCAACGCCGATATTTTAAATAACATTGACTAAAACAATAGACTTCAATAATTGATAATGGATAATTGATAATTACCTCTCCCTCAAAGGAAGAGGATTGAATAAAAGGAAAATAAATTCATTGTTTCTCCTTGAAAGGAGAGGCTTTAAACCTTAATTATTCGGTAATCTAACAATTAATAATTACCTCTTCTTTTAAATCAGTTATTCTACTACAGTAATCAGAAATCATATGTGATAATTAAAGTATTCTTTAAAACTAGAGAATATACAAATTATTATATCCATTTTTTTCTTCTTTTCTGTTCCCAGTTAACTGTTCCCTAAAATTTTCCAATATCTCACAAATTAAATTAGATTGCTATATATTAATATTCTACTTCAATAATTAAAAATCAACTCTTATCTATCCTGAAAACATATAAGATTAGCTGAACGAATTTTTTTTCCTTTTTTTTCCGTTAATGCTTAATCTAGAAATATTTAAAACTGAATTATTTGCTTAATAATCAAGTATTAGGACTATAAGATTTAGCAAAAAGAAGATTACGAATAATAAGCAATCTTGAAATACTTGATAGTCAATCTATCTTGAAGGAAAAATCTAATTTATACATCAAAAATGGCATACAACCTATTCATTAAGATTCCTAACTACTGAATGATTATTTCTAATAAATAGCCTAGTGGAGCAATACAGATTAAATGCTGCAATAGTAGGAGCGGGTTCTGCGTTAAATTAACAAGTTTAACCATTAGATGAAATAAACCCGCCCCAAAATCTAACCCACAAAATTACTTGTGTCAGTCTACTAGCTACTTTTAGCAAATTTTGTATGACTCACTGATTAACTATCAAATAATTGACAAATAAAGGCTTGATCATTTTTGTCTTTGTCGCGAAAAAAGTTCAATATTTTCTAGCTTAAAATCTCAAAAATTTAGCACTTCAAATAGATAAGGAATAGCTGAAAAATTCAAGGAAAATTCCTTCTCCTACCTCCTCTATAATTCCCTGTTCCTTCTAACTCCTACCCTAACTCATCAGACTTTTTCAGTAGTTCCTAATTATTCAGAGACTGTTTGTCAAATACATATCAAGTGGTAATAATTCAAGAAATTAAAATATGGTAGAGAGACCTGTTCATTACCAGGGTCATTTCATTCTAGATTTTGAGCATGAATTTATTTACTTTATGCTAGGGAAAGATAAATTTTCTAGAAGCTCTAAATAAGATATTTTCGTCAATACAGAAAATGGCACAGTTGAGAATGAAATAGCCATGATTTATTACCAATGGATAACTGAGAATTGAGCATTAATCAATTCCGTTTAAAGCTTCTCCTTTTAAGGATAAAAAAAGAAACAACACTTCCTGATATTCAATTTCTTTAGAGCTTTAATCAGAGGTAATAATCAATTAATGAAATATAGGAATCTTATACTTTTAAGTGACAAATACTTGTCGAGTATTTTTTCCTCCCTACTCCCTTTCTCCTTAATTTCGTAATTTATATTTCCTGATACATTCAATCTGTAATTATTCGATAAAAGTCATGTGAAAAAAGTAAGGCGTTTATCCCGATTTTCTCTTAATCAAAACAGCAGTTTTGCTTGAAACCTCAGTAGAAGACCAAAATCATCAGTATAGTTAGAGTAACTCTTAATGTCCACCTTTTAAGATAAAGAAATTCCTGACTAAAACCAACAAATGCTAATTCACAAATTACGATTAACAAGGATGAAACTCAAACGTAGAACTTAATACCCGAAACAAACCTAAAATGGTACAACTAACACCAAATCCCTCATTTAGTTTAACAATTCGCCTCGAAACTCCTAACCGTGCCGGAATGTTGGCCAGCGTTACCCAAGCGATCGCCTTAGAAGGAGGCAATATAGGCCATATTGACTTACTAGAGCAAAGTCGCCGAACTACACTCAGAGAAATTACAGTTGATGCCTATAGTACAGAACATAGCGAGAAAATTGTTCAAGCTGTTAAAGCATTACCAGAAATTAAAGTAGTTGATGTTTCTGACCGTACCTTTAATTTACATCGTGGGGGTAAAATTACAATTCAAGGGAAAATGCCTCTTAAATCTCAGTCAGACTTATCAATGGCTTATACTCCAGGAGTAGGTAGAATTTCTAAAGCAATTGCTGAAGACCCTGAAAAAATTTACAATCTTACTATTAAACAAAATACAGTAGCTATTGTTACAGACGGCAGTGCAGTTTTAGGGCTGGGAAATCTTGGTCCAGGAGGAGCTTTGCCAGTGATGGAAGGTAAAGCGATGTTATTTAAAGAATTTGCTGGAGTAGATGCTTTTCCAGTCTGTCTCGCGACTCAAGATACTGACGCTATTATCGAAACAGTTAAAAATATAGCTCCTGTTTTTGGTGGAGTTAATCTAGAGGATATTGCCGCCCCCCGTTGTTTTGAAATAGAATCCAAATTAAGACAAATATTAGACATTCCAGTATTTCACGATGACCAACATGGTACAGCAATAGTAAGTTTAGCCGCATTAATGAACGCTCTTAAGTTGGTCAAAAAATCCATAGAAGAGATTCGGATTATTATTAATGGCGCTGGTGCTGCGGGAATAGCGATCGCTCGTTTGTTAAGAAAAGCAGGGGCTACTGCAATTTGGTTATGTGACTCTAAAGGTATAGTATCAAAAGATCGTACAGACTTAAATCCAGAAAAACAAGAATTTGCCGTTGATGCTTCAGGTTCTCTAGCAGATGCTTTAGTCGGAGCTGATGTCTTTTTAGGTGTTAGTGTACCAGGAGTTGTAACTCCAGAAATGGTTCGTTCTATGGCCAAAGACCCGATAGTATTTGCGATGGCCAATCCTATTCCTGAAATACAACCAGAATTAATTACAGGAGACGTGGCAGTTATGGCCACTGGTAGGAGTGATTACCCAAATCAAATTAATAATGTTTTGGCATTTCCCGGTATATTTAGAGGAGCCTTAGATTGTCGGGCTACTACCTTGACATCTACAATGTATTTAGAGGCAGCAAAAGCGATCGCCTCATTAGTCAAACCTTCAGACTTGGACAAGGAGCATATTATTCCTTCAGTATTTGATACTAGGGTAGCCACTGCTGTTGCAGGTGCAGTAGCTCATGCAGCTCGCCAAGAAGGTGTAACTATTTAGGGCTTTCTGATTACATCTAAAAGTATTTATATATAGTCATTCTGAATAAGACTGGAACGAGTGTTTCTTTCCTGGAAAAGGTTTCAGCCAAAAAAGTGTTTCATCCTTATTTGAAATGACTATATAACCTACATTCCGCACTACAAAATGTAGCAGAAAAAACAGGAGACAGGAGACAGGAGACAGGAGACAATTATATTGGTTAATAGAAGTAACTAATTAAGTATTTATGCTTAATATTTTCCTGATAATCTGACTCCTGAGAAAGGTCATAGTCTAGGCACCAGATAGTATAAATATCTACCCAATTATTAATTATTAATTATTAATAATTAAATAATTCGCGCCTTGAAGCCTCCCCTTGGATAGGGGAAAAAAAGTGCTCTTGAATTTCCCGATCTTCAATTCCGTAACGGTTAAAACCATCT
>JBFRWR010000747.1:0-2729 GCA_051439685.1 Trichodesmium sp. | reverse complement strand
AATCAGGAGTTAGGAATCAGGAGTCAGAATTTCGGTGAAATAGAATAGGGAAAAAAGTATAAAAATAGCCCCAATCTCCCCATATCCCCATCTCCCCGTCCCCCGATCTCTCCAGCTAATTTTATAGATCCGCTTAGGGGTTCTATAGATGGATTTCAATTCTTTGAAGTATTGGCAATTTAGGATTTTAGTAACTATTCGTTCTCTTATATAACAGTTTTCAGGCTGATGAGGTGCATTAATGATCCCCCTAAATCCCCCTTAAAAAGGGGGACTTCCAGTTCCCCCCTTCTCAAGGGGGGTTAGGGGGGATCGAAAGAACCGTACCTCTATTTTGTCTGTAGTCTACCTTTGTGAAAACCGCTATAAATAATATCATGTCCGGATAAGAGCGATCTGGAAAAAACTTGCTCCTCTTTAATAGTTGAAAACTTCCTCTTTAATACTTAAAAACTTCCTCTACTTCCCTCCTGACTCCTGTACGGACGTTGCATGCAACGTCCCTACTCCTATTTCCTATCTCCTGTCTCCTGTCTCCTGTCTCCTGACTCCTCCCTAATTATTTATAACTGTTCAACCGGACATGATATAATTATATAATTCAGGTTTAAAGCCTCCCCTTTCCAGGGAAAAAAAATAAATCTTTTCCTTATTGGTTAATCCTCTGGCTTTGAAGGAGAGGTAATTATCCATTATCCATTAATGAACTCATAACTTCAGAATTTGCTGCAATACTTATTTGAAAAATAGTCTCTAACTATTGTTTTGATTAATAATTTTTTCCGTTAAGTTAGTAATATCTTCAAATTGAAATTCATTGACATAATCTTTTAATGTCTCAGATAGATCAGTATTAGATGGAGGAATTTCTTGGAGTAAATTAATTATTAATTCTGCTTCTGCTGAACTAGCTGCTTGATGCAAATATCGAATCCATGCTATGGGCATTTCTAACAACATTTCTGGAGTTAAACATCTTTTGCGTGACGAGTTTTCTGGTTGAGAAATCTGGACTTTTGTTTGCTCATTTTCACCTTCTTTTTGATAAATGTAGCGCACTCCTAAGTATTGGGAAATTTTTTCCAAAAGACCTGTTTCAGAAAATGGTTTCAGAATAAATTCATTGCAATTTGTAGATAAAAGCTGACTAGGTTTATCTTCAAAATCTTTATTTATTAAACCAAAAACTACTGTTTTATTCGTATTAATATCTTGGGTAATGTGATTGATAATTTCTTTCCCTGACTGAATTAATATTTCTATGTTGATCAAAATTAGCTGTGGTTTCCAAGTTTCCCAAAGATTAATTAGATTATTAATATCAGTGACTTCCTGAACTGAAAAACCAATTTTACTTAAAGTTTCAACTAATAAAATTTTGTCATCTTTGTGGGTTTCGATCACTACAATACGATATTCAGGTTGAGCGGGGGCTAAAGTTATAATCTTACCTAGAGAACTAGCCTCAATTTCAGATAAATCTGCTAAACTAATCTCAATATCAAAAGTAAATTGTGTTCCTACATCAACTGTACTACTAACAGAAATATTCCCTCCCATTAGTTCGACAAATTTCTTGCTAATAGCTAAACCCAACCCGCTTCCCTTTTGAGATTTACGGCCTGTTTTTGTTTGTTCAAAAGGTTGAAATAATTTATCTATTTCTTCTGAAGCAATACCATCACCTGTATCACTAACCTCAAAATTTAAGTAGTTTTTATTTACTTTACTGATTTTTAAGATTACGCCTCCTTTATCTGTAAATTTGATAGCATTGCCGACTAAATTAATTAAAATTTGGCGTAATTTTTCCGGATCACTTTGAATATATTGAGGTACATTAGTATCCCATTGAGATATGAATTGTAAATTTTTGCTAGATGCTTTCAAGCTAAATATTTGTTCAATGTTTTTAACTAGATCAAATAAGTCAAAGCTAGTAATATTTAATCTGATTTTACCAGCTTCTATTTTAGCAATATCTAAAATGCCATTAATTAATTCTAGTAAATGTTCTCCTGCATCATTAATAATTTGCACATATTCTTTATTCTGGCTAGATAGGGATGGATCAAGATTCATTAGTTGGGTAAAACCAAGAATTGCATTTAAAGGAGTACGCAATTCATGATTCATAGAATTAATAAATTCAGTTTTAGCTTGACTTGCTGCATCTGCTACTGCTAGAGCTTTTTCTAATTTGAGGGATTGTCTTTGAGTTTCTGCCAATAATTCTGCTTGTTGTAAAGCTACTCCTAATTGACTGCCAACTTGAATCACTATATTGATTTCTACATTTTCCCATTTACGAGGCGCATAATTTTGATAACAAGCTAATAATCCCCAGAGTTTATTGTTAGAAATAATCGGAATATTAATATATGCTTGGGCTTGAAAACTTTCTAATAGTTGAATATAACAATCAGTAAATCCAGCTTGGTAAATATTATTAACTACTCGATACTTTGTACCCTGACTATAAATACCTCCTTTTTCTTCTTGTAAATAGGTATCATCAATTACGTTGGAATTAGATAAATCTTGATAACACTCTTCAGTTCCCATAGCGTTTTGTTTAAGAGTAGGGTCTTTTTCTTGTTCCTCTACTAATATTTTCCAGCCACTTTCAACTGACTCTGCTACCATTTGACCGCTCCAGTCAGGATTAAATTGATAGATAACTACTCGGTCACAATAAATTGTTTGCCGTAACTCTTGAGTTGTAGTTT
>JBFRWR010000746.1:0-11745 GCA_051439685.1 Trichodesmium sp. | reverse complement strand
TAATCAAAAGTTAAATCCCAAGCATAACGCATAGGAGTATGACAATAACAAATATGGAGTTGATAAGGTGTAGTCAGAATACCTTTAGCAACTGCATGGGAAGAAGAGAGAATTACATCATATTCTCGCAAGTCAAATTGTTCAATTGCTATAGGTAATAGAGGTAAATATTTTTGTACTCCATTACGAGCAAAAGGCAAATTTTGTAAAAATGTTTTGCCGATTTTCCGTTGATAAAGATAACTTTCTGGATTGCTCGACTCGAAATCAATTAAAGCATATAAATCAGCATTAATATGCTTGAGAATTTCCTTAACAACCAGTTCCGAACCTCCAGTTGCTTTAGGTGTTAACCATTCGTGAACAAGAGCATATTTTAGTTCCACAGTCATTTCATTTATCAGTTATCAGTTATCAGTTAGCCTCCTCCGGAGGAACTGCGTTAACAGTACCTCTAGCTGTTTGCGCAGCATGACAAACGGAAACCCAGAGGCTTGAAATAATTAACTATTATCTTTTCATCCCCTTAAAAGGGGAGGCGCATACCCTCTTTTTTTGGTAAAATTCTAATATTTAGGTATTAAGCAAAAGTTGATAATATATAGTAATCCTAAATAGGTTTTCATTAATGGATAATTACCTCTGGTTAAAACCGTGAGGGAATTGAATATAAGGAAATATCCTAGCACTTTTTTTCCCCTTTCAAGGGGAGACTTTTAACCTGAATTATTTAATGAATAATTATTAATCATTCGGTAATATTTTATCGTAGGGGTTTGGTCTCCAAACCCAAGGAAAAAAAGGGATTTTTCAACCAAACCCTTACAGTTTTTTTCACAAATCATTTAGGATTGCTATCCCATTTCTAAATCTTATGTTGTCAGATTTTAGAAATCCAGGATTTGGTCTCCCAACCCAAGCAAAAAATTAATTTTTCAACCAAACCCCTACAGTTTTTTTCACAAATCATTAGAGGTAATTAGGGTGCATCTCATATTTACCAAAATACTTTTTCCCTATTCCCAGTTAAGTGTTCCCTATTCCCAGTTAAGTGTTCCCTAAAAGCGATAAATTTTTGGCTTTCTTCAAAATTGAGATGCACCCGGTAATTATTAATTATTAATTATTAATTATTAATTTTAGTAGTTATTTTCTAATCCGCTTTGCCCCTTGCCAAGGGTCATTATTTGTCATAGGATGATCGTACCAAAGGCGAGCACTAGCAACATCTGCCAAATGACAAAAAGCTGCCAAAGGACTCATAACTCGTCGTTTATTTGTATAGTCTTGATGTTGTCCTTCAATATATTTAATCCCATTTTCTTGTTCAGAAGTTAATTCAATTCCGTACTCTTTTAACTTCATTTTCCGAAAATTTTGTTGTGCTTCTTTTGTTCTGATAGACTCAACTCTTACCCATTCTCCTGAATTATCTTTTTCAAAAGCCCAAGGTTTTTCTAAATCATGTAAAAATGTTACTAATAGAACATCTGACTTAGGAAAAGGCAAAGTTCGTAGTTCGTTAAAATTATCGTAAAGACTATAAGCAATATTCATAATTTCTTGAATATGATCTATATATCCACCAACCCATGCTTGATGATTATGAGTAGAACCTCTTACTGTTTGAAAAAGTTGTCGGTTCTCTTCTAAAAGTTTCAAACATTTAGAAGCATTAGGTTGATCAATCATTGATAGTAATTCTTCAACTTTGTAGTAAGTCATTTCAGTTATTAGTTCTCAGTTATTAGTTATCAGTCAATACAGTTCAGTTAAGGATTTTTTTGTAGTTCTGTAGTTTTCAAAGTCTATCTAATAGTTCTATCTAATAGTTCTATATGTTATTAAGTTTTCGTCTTAAATGAAATTGAGTTATCAGTACCTCTGGCTTCAGGCAGAACCTTGAAATACTAAAGTTTATTTTTTCATCCCCTAATAGGAGGTAAGCATTCAGCCGTCAGCTATCAGCTATTATATCATGATCACACCGAAGGAGAAATTAGTTTCCAAGGAGAATTAAAATTTATGTTTGCGCAACATTCCGTACTATAAATCTGAATGCTCAATGCTAATAGTTGAATGCTTACAATAGGAGAGTCTTGAGACCTTATTTTTTGGTCATTTGTAATTTTTAAATAAAATCGTTTTGATAAATTTTTTATTTTACCGGGTCATTAAGAATTAATAATTATTAATTAAATAATTGATCACCCTTTGCCTCCCCTTTCAAGGGGAAAAAAATAAATTTTTTTCCGAAGAAGTGTCAATCCTATCCCTAAAAGGGAGAGGTAATTATCAATTATCAATTATCAACTAATGAAGAACAGGTGCTAAAAATATATTTATCTGGGTGCATCTCAATGCGTGAAGAAAGCCAAAAATTTATCGCTTTTAGGGAACACAGAAGGTGGGAACACAGAAGGTGGGAATAGGGAATAGGAAAAAAGTATTTTGGCAAATATGAGATGCACCCATTTATCTTGAGAAAATACAACTTTCTCCTCCTGAGAATACAGTTAGGTGAATTTATAATTTCTCACTTTAATATTTTACTCAATCAAAATATTAGAAGCTAATTGATCCGCCCAACGAGTTGTTTCTGGCAACCGATATTTAGGAGTACATTTCAGGACATAATTTATGGCAGTTTTTAAACTAATTTTATGACCAGTTGAAACATAAATTGGTTTGACTCCAGTACGACTTCTGACAACAGCACCAATAACTTCTTTTTCATCTATTAATGGTTGCCAGTCACCCTTTTCTAAACCAACGGAATTATATTTGCCAATATAGTGAGATTTAGCCACACCAATACTCGGAATATTAACTAAAATTCCTAAATGACAAGCCAAACCAAATCTACGAGGATGAATTAATCCTTGACCATCACAAAGAAGTAGATCGGGAACAATATTTAACTTTTCTAAAGCATCTAAAATAGCAGGTATTTCTCGAAAAGATAATAAGCCAGAAATGTAGGGAAAAGAAGTAGGACGTTGAGCGATCGCTTGTTCTTGCAACTCTAATTCTGGGAAATTTAAAACTGCTATTGCTGCTTGAGTAATCTTATCATCATCACTATAACCAACATCAACTCCAGCTACATATTTAATAACTCCAAATTTGTCTTCAGCTATGACTTGATAACGGAGTTTTTCTTGTATACTTATTGCCGTTTCTACATCATTAGGAAAAGTAAAATTTGTGTCTATTTTCATAATATATAGAGATTGATAATTCAGATAATCATAATGTTTCTCAAGTTACTAAGTTACAGTTATTTTTGTTCTTTTCTATTACTACGGAATCCAAATTACTACTTCCTATTCCCCATTCCTTTTTCCCTACTCCCTACTCCCCACTCCCTACTCCCTTGTTTAAGATTTACTATCTCGTCTACCTAATTCATAAACACCACAACTTACACAAGCAATCATCCCAATACTAATTGACCAATTTTTACCTAAGCCAAATTCTACACCCCAATTGCATAAACTGCCGATAATTAAAAACGGTACAATACTAAAAACAGAAGCATAAAAAGCATTTTGAGACTCTCTAGCTTTCCGCGTTCTTTCAAATTCTTCCTCAGAAGTATATAAACCTCTTTCCGCAAAATTAAACCAACGGTTAAGCTGCAATGTCACCCACTCACTCAGAGGTGAAAAACCCCAATATAATGCCAAAGACCATAAGGAAGCTCCAGCGATCGCTGTCGTATCTATAGCCAACCTAAAAGGAAAAATTTCTTCAAGTATCATTTTTATATTTTAGATGTTAAATAAATTCTAAATTTTTCAATCATAGCAAACAAAAGGAAGGTATAGAATTTTTCCCAAATTAAAAGTCCTCCAAATTTATATGGATTAATTCGACTTGAGAAATAATGACTGAAAATAGTTAGGGACTAATTCCTCATCTTTACCCGTTTAAACACTACATATATCTAGCACTATAGTTTTTATTCACTATATCTAGTGTTTATCTTTTTTTTGAGAAACTAGCTCAGAGATTTATCTATGGACTAATTCTCTGATACCCCCTGTAAAATTGTGGGACTCTGAGATACTAGGAAGAGGGAAATATGTTACCAGTGACAAAATCCTCAAAGCCTTACCCATCAAAACTTCTGACTTCTGACTTCCCCTCCTGGGAGGGGTTAGGGGTGGGTTGATTTCTGACTTCCGCGTAGTGGTACTAGGACAAAATTCAACAAAATTTCACTCTAAATTCTCTACAAAAAGTAGTTTCTAATGTAAAATACACCCGATGTCAACCTTTTTTTTACAGCGTAGCTCCGACCTTAGGAGGCTAACTGATAACTGATAACTGATAACTGATAACTGAAATAACCCCTTACCTCATATCCAATTAATATCTGTTTTCCTTAGCATCTAATCAAAAAATTGTCAATCTCATCATTTTCCAAATCATTAACATAAATAAATGCTATTAACTCATAGCAAAATATTTGAATTGATGATACTTTTCCCTAACTTCAGAGGTGTCAAATCATGCCCTATAATCCGTGATTGAGGAGTAAATAAAAACTATGTCAAATCCAATATCCCTTTATTTATCTTTAATATCTACTATCTCTAAAGTTTTAAAAAAAAGTTTAAAAAATCCCCAAAAGCAATTACTACTTCTAGGCTTAATGACACTTGGTATAGCAAGTTTAGGAATAAAACAAGAATTAGTTAAAGCCCAAGAAACTAAAATTAATAACCAAATTACTAACCAACAGATAGCCTACGTCAACAACTGGCAAAATGCTTCTTTTCCAGTAGAAAACTTTCAAGGATATACATCCCCTTTTGGCCCTAGAGGCGGCGGATTTCATTATGGATTAGATTTAGCAGCGCCTAAAGGAAGCTATATCAGAAATTGGTGGAGTGGCAAGGTTGTGGAAGTTTGGGAAGATAGCCGATGTGGTACTGGTATTGTAATTCAATCTGGTTCTTGGGAACACGTTTACTGCCACCTTCAAGGAGGCGTGGAAACCCATAACGGAAAACGTTACTTAGTAGATCGAGGGGGAGGAATTATGCTACTCCAAGGTCAAGTATTGCCTGCCGGAAGTCGAATAGCTAGAGTGGGAATGACTGGTCGAACCAGTGGCCCCCACCTGCATTGGGGTTTAAAATATGGGGGACGTTGGGTAGACCCTGCTTTAATTTTGCGAGAAATGTATGCTCAACAAACTAGAGAGTTATCACGCTTAGAACCAAGGTAAATTAATAATGGATAATTGATAATTGATAGTTGATAATTGATAGTTGATAATTATAGCGTTTTCCCTTTTTATGAGGTACAAAACTTTAGGTTTGAGGGAATAAGTATGGAGAGAATAGAAAAGAAGAAAAACAACTGTACCTCTTAAGTTCGGAAACTGCTGTAATAGTTAAATTATTAAGGTTGAAAGCCTTCTTTTTTAATGGTAAAACAATAATTTTTTTTCTTTGAGTGTTAGTCTTTTCTTTTTGAAAGATAAGTAGGACTTGCTGATTAAATAGGGTTTGCTGAATAAATATTAAAAGCTTATTGGGGAAATATTGTAGGCATTATTTGTCCGATAAAATTCTCATTTTTTTGCTACTGGTAGCTCAAAAAGTCATAATTTTTAGTAGATAAAAGGGAAAAAATTTAGCGATAATTATTCCGATAATATTCCCTGAATCTACAATTTTTTCTGACTACTGACTACTGACTACTTGCCCTTTATATGAAGTGTGGAATATCGGCTATAAGATTTGTCACAAAAAACTTTAGGAGTTTGGTCTCCAAACCCAAGCAGAAAAATAGGATTAGGAAACCAAACTCTTACTAGAAAATTTTTCAAGGAATTTGACCGACAGACTAATATTATATCTGGCTAACTTAAAGGTAAAAAACTTATTTTCTCAAAGTTTATCCCTACTTAGGGCTTGCTGATTAAATATCAAAGCACTGATAGATATTAGTTTCAGCCTTTTTTGGTCGAAAAAAGTGCGCTTGTTTCGGTCTATAGAGCTGCAAAAAGCTAGTATTTTGGGATGATTATGGCAGAAAAATCTTGGGACAATTTTGACGCCTACCTCCTCTATAATTTCCATTTTTCCTGTCTGCTGTCTCCTGTCTCCTGTCTCCTACCCTTACCACTCATACTTTATTCAGCAAACCCTAATTAGTTACTGTAAAGTCATTGCGACTGGAACGGAGTGCAGGGAAGCAATCTCAGGGGTGCGCGGAGATTGCTTCCGCTTCGTCGCAATGACAACTGTTCAACCCGATTTTATATTATATGTTCTGTAGCAAAACGCCCCTACTAAATATAGCGGTTATGCGTAAGTCTTGTTGAAATTTGAGGCAGGTGATTTTAGTTATAGCACTACGCATTAAGGTTAGGACATTTCTAAATCCTAGAACCCTTGAAAAGTCTGCTACTCCCTATTCCCTACTCCCTACTCCCTACTCCCTAGCGCGTAGCGCTATAACATTTACAGCGGTTTTCATTTCAGTAAACCACAGTAGGGACGTTGCATGCAACGTCCCTACTAGATTTTGGTAAAGTAAAATGCGATTAGGGACTTTCTATAGCAAGTCCCTACTTTTGTCTCAGAAACAGGGAAAAAAATAACAGTGCCCGATTCACTTTGGATTACAGGACAAACTCTCAGTGGTAAAACAACTCGCTTAATCGAAGAATTCTGCATCAGAGGTCCTAAAATCAAATCTCCCCTCAAAGAAATTGTTGGCAGAGTTAGGCCAGAAAATTCTACTAATATTCACCACAATCAAATATCGAACTCCCAACATATTGCACCTAAAATCTTAATCTTGGCCGCTAATGCAGATAACCGCATTAATTTGATGGACAGAATATTAGAGGCCACATCAGAACAATACCCCTATCATTCAACTACCCCATTAGGTTTTTTTGAAGATGAAGTAATCTTATTTTGGCCATTAATCATTAAAATTTTGGATTTGCGGGCACAATTTCCTGTACGACTACGCCCCGAAACGGAACAGGAACTTGCTGGCAGATTTTGGAGTCCTGAAATAGAGAAACTACAACAGCCTGGTGTAAGTTTAGAGAGGATGATACGTCGAACTCTAGACTTATTTCAGTTGGCTGCTTTCAGTTGCACGTCCACAGTAGACATAGCAATGATTTTACAACAGGGATTTGAGGAAGTAGGGGATTTATCATCAAACCCCGATGATAATTTTTCGACTAATGTAGTGGAGTTACTAGAAAAGTGGCGAAATTGGTGTTGGCAAAGAGGTTTACTAACTTACGGAATAATTACGGAGTTGTATTGGCAGTATTTACTACCTAACCCTACTTACCAAAAATACTTAATTAATCGTTATCCTTTTGTTTTAGCAGATGATGTAGATGAATATCCAGCCATAACTCGTCACTTGTTTGATTTTCTCTTGGATCATGACTCCCTCGGTGTTTTCACTTACAATCCTGATGGTAGTGTTAGATCGGGTTTAGGAGCTGACCCAGAATATCTGGCAAAATTACAGAAACGCTGTCAAATAGAAGTATTAAACACACCTGATAATTTAGCGCAAGAAATAGGGGAACCTATTGTCGAATTAGTCGTCGATAATAATTTTGATGCTCCTATTCTGCAATTGCCAACTGCTTTTCATTCTATTCAAACTAGATCGCGGGCAGCTTTATTACGACAAACAGCAGAAGTGATCGTTAAAGAAATAAAATTGGGTATAGTAAAACCTGATGAAATAGCAATAATAGCTCCTGGTTTAGATGCGATCGCTCGTTATAGTTTAATTTCGATTCTTGACCATGCTGGAATTGCTGTGGAATCTCTCAAAGACAAACGACCATTAATTAGTTATCCAATGATCCGAGCATTATTAAATGTTTTAACTTTAGTTTATCCAGGGTTAGGTCGTCTGGTAGATCGTGATGCGGTGGCAGAAATGCTAGTGGTGTTAAGTCAGAGGTCTATAACTAAGGGGGAAAAACCAGAAAAACAAATAGATGGTCAGGAAAATTTACAAAAGACTAATGATATTGACCCAGTGCGGGCAGGTTTGTTAGCCGATCATTGTTTTTATCCAGACATAACACATCCGCATTTGTTGCCAATAGAAGCTTTTGCTCGATGGGACAGAGTAGGGTATCAAGCAACTAATGCTTATAATCAGATTTTAGAATGGATAGAAAAACAGCGATCGCAACAACAACAAGGTCAAATACCCAACCCCATATTTTTGCTAGATAGAGCTATCCAGAAATTTTTTATTTCTAATTATTTGTCTTACGCTCAACTAGCAGCGTTACGAGAGTTGATGGAAACGGCAACCCATTATTGGGAAGTGGAGAGGAGACTGCAAAAAAACTCTCAGTTTCAACCAGAAGCTACGACTGATGACCCAGTGACAGAAGACTCATCCTCTGGTACCGTAGAGAAATTTATCAAATTTTTACGAAAAGGAGTCGTTAGTGCGAATCCATACCCAGTGCGAGCAATGGGCCAATCCATTCCAGCAGTAACTTTAGCGACAATTTTTCAATACCGAGCTAGTCGCAGGTCTCATAAATGGCAATTTTGGTTAGATATTGGTTCTCCTCTCTGGTTAAGTGCAGGTACTGCAACTCTCTATGGTGCGCCATTATTTTTGCAGAGTCAGTTAGGAAATTCTTGGACTCTTGAAGATCATGAAAAATCTAATCAGGAAAGATTGCGACGAATTTTGCTAGATTTGTTAAGTCGTGTTAATTATTCTAACTTTAGTCCAAATAGTGGATCAAATGAACATCGGATTTATCTCTGTCATAGTGATTTGGCTGTTAATGGACAAGAACAAACTGGACCACTTTTACCTTTAGTCTATAGTTCTATTTCTATGTGATGTAGTGCTTAGTTAGACAATTGAGAATAAATATTTTAATTTACATACTATAAAAAAATATATTTGTCAATAGATACTGCAAACTAAATTTAATTAAAAATAATTTATAAGAGGAGTCAAGATAATGGCACAACCAGGCACATCTATAAATGTTGAAACAGTTACAAGGATAATAAATGGCCAAGAGGTACAAGGTTACATTGATGATTTTGGTAGATTTGTACCATTACAACCATTACCAGAACCAACGCCAGAACCAACACCAGAACCAACGCCAGAACCAACACCAGAACCAACACCAGAACCAACACCAGAGCCAACACCAGAGCCAACACCAGAGCCAACACCAGCACCAACAGAAACACCAGCACCCACTCCACCACCAACAGAAGTTATTCAAGTCAGAGACGATAATGGGAACCTTGTTGGTTTAATCATTAACGGTGAGTTTCAAGCATTACCAGCAGCATCTCCACCACCTGGACAAGAACCTCCCCCTGCACCACCACCAATAGCTGTGGATGACGAAGTAACAACAAATCAAGGTGAAGCAGTGAGCTTTAATGTCCTGGAAAATGACATTGATCCTTCAGGAAATGAAATATTTGTCAGTAACTTTAGCTTGCCTACCAATGGCTCGTTAGTTGAGAATGATACAGGTACTTTTACTTATACCCCCAGACAATTCTTTATTGGAGCAGACACCTTTAGTTATTCGGTAAGCAACGGTACTAGCAGTTCTCTAGCAACAGTTAATATTAGAGTTTTCAATGAAGGAGCGCCTATTAGAGTAGAGGGAGTATTTCGCGGTACTCCTAATAATGAATTTTTAATTGGTAGCGATCAAGTAGATGTCATATTTGGAGCAGGGGGAGATGACACTATTCTTGGTGAAGCTAGCAACGATGAAATTAGAGGAGACGAAGATAACGATACCCTGAATGGAGGTCGAGGGAATGATACAATTACAGGAAACCAAGGGAACGATAATGCTCGTGGTGGGAAAGATGATGATCTTGTTGAGGGAAATGATGGTAATGATATATTATATGGCGATCGCGAAAATGATACGGTAAGTGGAGGTGATGGTAGAGATAATATATTTGGAGGTAAAGGTAGCGATAGTGTTTCTGGCGATGCTGGAAATGATTTTGTCTCAGGAGACAGAGGAGATGATTTTGTCTCAGGTGGGGATGGTAACGATAACGTTCTTGGTGGTGCAGGTAACGACTTTGTTACTGGTGGCGAAGGTGAAGACTTTGTGAGCGGAGGTCAAGGTACTGACCGTCTATTTGGAGACGGGGGTAACGATACCATGTTTGGGGATGAAGAGAATGATGAAGTATCTGGGGGTTTTGGCAATGATTCAATTTTTGGAGGTTCAGGAGCTGATCTGCTCAGTGGTAATGAAGATAACGACACTATAGAAGGTGGAAATGATAACGACCAAGTTTTTGGAAATAGTGGCAATGACTCTTTAGCAGGGGGTTTAGGGACTGATACTCTTTTTGGTGGTGACGGCAATGATACATTTGTTATTAGTCCGGAAAATGGTGGGATAGAAATTTTTGAGGCAGATATTATTGCTGACTTTAATGGAAGTACAGACCTAATTCGTTTAGGAGGTGGTCTTGGGTTTAATGACTTATTTATTTTCCAAAGTCCTACTGGTGGAGGTCGTGATACCATTATTCAAAATGGCACTGACGGTCCGTTCCTCGCGATATTAGTTGGAGTTGACAGTAATACTCTTAGCTCTGGGAATTTCATTGGTTCCGGTGGGTTTCCTAGTCCAGACCCAAGCCCTGGTCCAGACCCAAGCCCTGGTCCAGACCCAAGCCCGGACCCAGACCCAGACCCGGACCCAGACCCAGACCCAGACCCGGACCCAGACCCGGACCCGGACCCGGACCCGGACCCGGACCCAGACCCGGACCCGGACCCAGACCCGGACCCAGACCCGGACCCGGACCCCACACCAGCACCAACGCCTCCACCTGTTCCCAACCGACCACCAGAAGCTAGAGATGACGAGGTAGCAACTAGCGAAGGTGTCGCTGTAGAGTTTAATGTCTTAGAAAACGACTCTGATGTTGATGGCGATCCATTGACAGTAGTTGATTTTACCTCTGTTAGCAATGGAGAGCTATTAGAACAAAGCAATGGCATATTTGAATATACTCCAGATACTGGTTTTGTTGGTACAGACAGTTTTAGTTACACCATCAGCGATGGTAATGGAGGAACTGATAGTGCGAATGTAACAATATCAGTAAACCAACCACCAGAATTAGTTAACAATACTGGGATAGTAGTTGAAAAAGATTCAGGTATACGGTTCATTACTTCAAATAACTTGCAAGCAATAGATGCTGATAATGTTCCTGGGGAGTTAATTTACACAATAGAAGATGCTCCAGACTTGGGCGATCTGAGAATAGGAGGCAGTCCCCGTTTACGAGAGGGAGATACTTTTACCCAGCAAGATATTAACGATAACTTGCTACAGTTTACTCCAGATGATACAGCAGGTAATGACTTTTTCCGTTATACGGTTTCTGATAATGCTGGAGGTCAAGTTCCTTCAACTTCATTCAGTATCGGTATTAGCGATGATACCAAAACATTAACAAGTGATGCTGATAACTTTACTGGTACCGCCCTCAGTAATAATATTTTGGGTCTAGCGGGAGATGATACTATTGACGGTCTCAGTAGCAGTGACTATATTAGTGGTGATGAAGGAAATGACTCTATCTTTGGTAATTCTGGTGATGACTGTCTATCTGGTGGCAGTCAGCAAGATACGCTGATCGGAGGAGATGGCAGCGATAGCTTATTTGGTGGTGATGGCAATGATAG
>JBFRWR010000745.1:0-13800 GCA_051439685.1 Trichodesmium sp. | reverse complement strand
CAGACAAAGCATTAGCAACAGCAGTTCCCGAATCATTATGAGTGTGAATACCTAACTGAACATTAGGCAAAGCTTGAGAAACATCTGCCACTATTTGACTAACTTCATGGGGAAGAGTACCGCCGTTAGTGTCGCATAAAACTAACCATTCCGCACCTGC
Organism: Trichodesmium sp.; assembly: GCA_051439685.1. Lineage (GTDB taxonomy): Bacteria > Cyanobacteriota > Cyanobacteriia > Cyanobacteriales > Microcoleaceae > Trichodesmium. The sequence goes on along the minus strand of JBFRWR010000745.1, from coordinate 13,640 downwards.
ATTATGAGCAGCAGCTAAAGTTTCCAAAGCATATTCAGGATTATTTTTATAACCATCAAACCAATGTTCCGCATCATAGATAACGTGACGACCTTGACTGCGCAGATATGATATTGTATCTGAAATCATGGCTAAATTTTCTTCGAGAGTAGTTTTCAACCCCTCGGTAACGTGCAAGTCCCAAGATTTACCAAAAATTGTCACCCACCTTGTACCCGCAGACAAAATAGGTTGGAGAGTCGAGTCAGATGCTGCCTGTTTTCCTGGACGACGAGTAGAACAAAATGCTACAACTTCTGCTTGAGTCAAAGGTTGTTCTTTAAGTTGCCAGAAAAATTGTACATCTTTAGGATTTGCCCCTGGCCAACCGCCTTCAATAAATGGAATCCCTAAACTGTCGAGTTGGTGGACGATCTGTAGTTTGTCTTCTAGAGATAAAGAAAGTCCTTCTCTTTGGGCACCGTCGCGCAGGGTTGTATCGTAAATCCAAAGTTTGTTCATTATATATTAGCTTGTACGTCTTAGGTATTAGGTAGTAGGTAGGTCAATCATATAATTTAGTTTGCAGGAAAAAAGGTCAGAATTCAATATTTTTCAATTTAATTTAAACTTTAGGCGTTGGTGAATCTAACTATGAAATCTTACAAGAAACCGGGTTTATTGGAGAAAAATGCTAATATTCTAAGCTATCTAATACAAACCCGGTTTCTATGGTTGGAAAAATCATAGCTAAAATCGTCAACGCCAAACTTTATTTATCATTTTTGCTTCAAAAGAGAGAGTAGGGGTAAATAATTAATGGTTTCTGTAGGATAATTGATTTGATTTTTGATGATTGGAAATGTCTAATTAGCTTTTAGCTGATAACATAGATAAGTGGTTTAAGTCAAGATAATGAAATAATTTGTTATGGTAAAAATTCAAGCTGCTGGTAAAATTATAACTTGTGCTAAAGGGGCAAATCTCCGTCAAGTGTTACTGAAAAATGGCATAGACCTTTATAATGGCAAAGCTTCAATTATTAACTGTCGTAGTTTAGGTACTTGTGGAACTTGTGCAGTAGTAATAGAAGGAGCAGTTTCTCCACCTGAATGGCGCGAAAAAGCCAGACTTTCTCTACCACCCCATTCTCCTAATTCTAATAAACGTTTATCATGTCAAGTGCAAGTTTTAGAAGATATAAAAGTCACTAAATATGATGGTTTTTGGGGTCAAGGTTCTGAAATTGTTTGGACTCCTGAAGGCTAAAATATATATTAAGAAACAGCATTAAAAATATTTAGGATAGGAAAATAAAATCAAGAGATAGAAAAAAATTATTTATCTTGAAAATCAAACCAAGATGCTAATTGACAAACTGTTATTCTTCCTAATAATCATTCGGACATCGGTGTAAAAAATCCTGGCTATTTTCTTTTTACTTTAAGCATTCAGGTATTAAAAGTCAGCTTTTTCTAGAAGAAAATAAACGTAAGCATTCAGCCGTCAGCATTCAGCTATTATTTATAATCTGCTATGAAAGTTTTATTAATGGTACTTAGACATTTTCAGGAATAAAAATCGCTTTTTTGCAAAGTATTCCGCAGGAAAGGAAAAGTCTGTTTGCTGAAAGCTGACAGCTAATAGCTGAATGCTTACAAATAAACTAATAGCTTTTCTACTTTGAGAGTAACTTTTAATTTTTGCTCAATCTTTCAATTATACTTCCTTTTTTAAAGATAAGAAATTAATAGCTGAGAGCTAAGAGCTGAAAGCTAAATGCTTACTTTTTACTTCTTTATTCTTACTTATTAAAACATGAACACATCAAACAACATCCTAATTATTGGTGGCGGTATTATCGGTCTATCATTAGCAATAGAACTAAAATTACTAGGCGCAAAAGTAACAGTTATTAGCCGTGATTTTCAGCAAACTGCCACAAACGCTGCTGCTGGAATGTTAGCACCTCAAGCAGAAGCGATTCCCCCTGGAAAAATGTTAGATTTATGTTTAAAAAGTCGGGCATTATATCCAGAATGGGTACAAAAAATAGAATCAATTAGTGGTGTAGAAACAGGTTATTGGCCTTGTGGAATTTTAACTCCAGTTTATACATTAAAAGACAGAAAAAATCATAGTTTAGAAAACCTAAATTATCAATGGTTAAATCAAGCAACAATCCATGAATATTTACCAGGTTTAAGTCCAGAAGTAATAGGTGGATGGTTATATCCTGATGATGGACAAGTAGATAATCGTTTTTTATATCAGTCAATTATTGCAGCAGCTAAAGAATTAAAGATTGAGATTAAGTCAGGAGTTGTTACAGAAATAATTCGCAAAAAAGATAAAATTCAGAGCCTCAAAACATCAATAGGTGAATTAGACGCAGAACATTATGTCTTAGCTACAGGTTCATGGTCTCAAGAGTTATTACCAGTTCCTGTATTTCCGATAAAAGGGCAAATGTTATCATTAAAAATTCCCTCAGATGTAAGTACAAAAAAATTACCTTTACAGCAAGTTTTATTTGGAAATCAAACTTATATTGTACCGCGAAAAGATGGCAGAATAATTATTGGTGCCACGTCTGAAAATATAGGATTTGTTGATGGAAATACGCCAGCAGGAATTCAGCAGTTACTAGGAAATGCAACTAGATTATATCCAGGTTTAAGAGATTACGAAATCTTAGAATTTTGGTGGGGTTTTCGTCCGAATACTCCTGATGAAATGCCAATATTAGGAGCTAGTAATTATGATAATTTGACTTTAGCAACTGGTCATTATCGAAATGGAATTTTATTAGCACCTGTAACGGCAATGTTAATTGCTAATTTTATTTGGCATAATCAGTCTAATAATTTGTTAGATAGTTTTAGTTATTCTAGGTTTCTTGAAGTGGGAAGTAGAGTTTGAGGAAGTTATGGGATATTAAATCCGGTAGTATTAGTATGAATATAAGTATATAAACCGGGTTTTTATGATATTCCCTACTATACTAATATCCGTTTCCCATAAACCCGGTTTCTTATAACACTTCAAAGCAAGCAGATTTGATATGGAATGACTTTTGATTTAGTAGATTTAATTTATTTTGTAAAAATACTTAAACTAGGAAAATAATAGTATAAAAAGAATAGAAAAAATTAGTAGATTCACTGATGTAGAGTTGTGTAGATTCTTGATAGAGTACAGTTGAGATAAAAATTCAATCATTTGTTAGGGGATATATATACAAATGAGTACCACAAAATCAGGGAATAAGTCAGAGATATTAACCCTTGCTAAACAGGGAAATGCCAAAGCTATCGCATCTGTACTTAATTATTTTTTGAGAGACAAAGGAATTACTACTAAAGCGAATATTAGAGATGATGTATTATATTTAACTCTAAAATCTCTAGAAGTACCAGACAAAAAAAATCTGTTTCTTTTGTTAAGAAAGCTCTAGTCAAACTAGGAATAGAATCTATTCATTCTGTCAAAATTTATGGTCAAGATATAGTAACAGATGATCCTCAATGGTCTGAATTTATTAGTTTGTACAATCAAGCTAAAATACAACAACAAATAATTAAACCTGTAGAATCTATAGCATCAGATAATCAGCGAAAAAATACAAACACCACAACTGAGCAAAAGAAATTAGATAAATTGATTAAATTGTCTCAATGTAGTATGTGGTTAACTTCTATTTTAGGTTTAACTATTCCTATAGCGACATATATTTATACCAAGCGTAAAGTTGCTTTCTATATTTGGTTTTTCGTATTTGGAATTTTCTTACAAGGTATCCTATCTGCAATTTTAATCAACTTTTTACTAGAAAATAGTGATGGTGAAGATATATTTATTAAAGCATTTTATTTGCCTTTCTTAGTAGTGTCGTTCGTTAGCATTATTGACAACTGTATAGCAATTAAACGAGCGCGGAGACAAACTTATTTATTAATTGGAGAAACACCTTGGAAACAGAAACCGGAAAACAAACATAAAAATCAACAAAAACAAAAACAAAAACAAAACAAAGCAAATAAATTACCTATATGGTTTCCTTATCCTATTTCATGGCTAAAAAGTTTATTTCTGTTGATATGGACAGTAATTATAATTAGAATTTTTGGTTTCTGGAGTGGGATTATAGGGTTGATTTTATCAGAAATTACAGGAAGTGAAACTTTACTTCTAAAAGCTATAGGATTAGGACTAATTTTATCTATACTTGTGTTCTCCTACATTGATCATATTTTTTACAATAAAAATATTTTCTTTAGTAAAAAACCATTTTCAAAATATTCGATTTGGGTTCCCCGTCCAATAAGTATATGGCAAGGTTTTTATGGTCATATTGTGATAGTTTTAGCTTCTATAATCGTAATAATTATTCTTTTACCATTTTTATCTATTTGTGACTATCAAACATTTGGAAATTTTGGATATTGCTCTGGAATGGCAGACACAAAACTAACTAACTACGATGAATTAATTGGTTACTTTGCACTAACAAGTTGGTTGACTATAGTGGCGTATTTTTATCAAATTGAGTATTGGTTAAAGAACAATTTTTCTCTCAAGGATTTAGGCAAGCTTATGCTGACAATATTTATTATTTTATCTTTAAAATGTCATATTTCAATAATTTCTCAACTTTTATAAAAAAGTATCAGTTTTACTAGAGTTTTTCCAAGAAAATCAGAATTACTCGCAGAACTTTTATAACAATCCTGACGAAATCCCAATATTAATTAGTATTATAAGAGGTACACTTATATTTTCTGCCCTGTTTCCTCAAACTTAGAATTTTGGGTTTTCCTTTATAGTAATGCTGAAGAGATATATTTTTTAATTTATCCCCACACTCCCCACACTTTCTCTACCATTAATATCCACCACTACCAAATTCTGTACCTCAGCAGTACAGAATTATTATCTAAATATCTAGTACCTAATAGACATATCCAAATAATAAAAAATAAAATTAATTATTGTAGAGAAACTATCAATTATTTCTCCCTACTCCCTACTCCCTACTCCCTACTCCCTAAATAATAAGAAAAATTAAAATATGTAGTCAAAAAAGTAGTAATTATGGTAAACAAAAAAAAGCCCTAAGCGGGTATTGCTGTAACAAAAATCTGATTTATTTCTATGAGTATAAACACCGAAAAATATATCCTAGCTCTTGACCTCGGTACCACAGGCAATCGAGCAATACTATTCAACTCTCAAGGTGCTAGTGTCGGTCAAGCTTACAAAGAACTTACTCAATATTATCCACATCCAGGTTGGTTAGAACATGATGCTGAAGAAATTTGGGAAGACATTTATGCAATGATCGAACGTGTTTTTCGAGATACAGAAATTTCCGCTTCCAAGGTACAAGGGATAGGTCTAACAGTACAAAGAGAAACGTGTTTACTCTGGGATAAAACTACAGGCAAACCCCTGCACAAAGCCATAGTTTGGCAAGACCGTCGTACTGCTCCGATGATTCGAGAATTAACGGCAAAAGGTGAAGCAGAAAAAATTCAAGCTCGGAGTGGATTAGTTTTAGATGCTTATTTCTCAGCTACTAAACTATCCTGGGTTTTAGACTGGGTAAGACGAGAACAACCTAATGTTGACTTGAGCAATGTATTAGCAGGAACTATTGATACTTGGGTCTTATGGAAATTAACTGGTGGTAAAGTACACGCAACAGATCACAGTAACGCCAGTCGGACAATGCTGATGAACATCGAGTCCCTAGACTGGGATCAGGAATTATTAGACTTATTTAAAATTCCTAGAGAAATGATGCCAGAAATTAAACCAAGTTTTGGCATCTTTGGTAAAACTGAAGCCGACTTATTAGGAGTATCAATTCCAGTCGCTACAGTTTTAGGAGACCAACAAGCTGCCTTATTTGCTCATGGTTGCGATCGCCCAGGGATGCTCAAATGTACTTATGGTACGGGTAGCTTTTTAATTGCTAATACTGGAAATAGTCTGACTAAATCCCAAAATCAACTATTATCAACTATAGGTTGGAGTGAACAAACAAATGGTAATTTAAAAGCAGCTTATGCTTTAGAAGGAGCAATGTTTACTGCTGGAGCTTGTATTCAGTGGTTGCGAGATGGAGCAAAAATGATTGACTCCGCAGCAGAAACCGAAAATTTAGCATTACAAGTAAAAGATACTAATGGTGTTTATTTTGTACCTGCTTTAAGTGGTCTTGGCGCACCTCACTGGAATATGGATGCTCGTGGTGCTTTTATGGGCATTACTGGAGGTGTGAAACGAGCAAATATGGTCAGGGCAGTTTTAGAAGCGATAGCTTTTCAGGTAAAAGAGGTTGTAGATGCAATGAATAAGGACACTGGGAGTCCGATGGTAAAATTGAGAGTTGATGGTGGAGCTTCTAAAAATAATTTTTTGATGCAATTTCAGGCGGACTTGTTAGGTATTCCGGTTGAACGTCCTGCCTTTATTGATGCTACTGCTCAAGGTGCTGCTTTTGCTGCTGGTTTAACAGTAGGTTTATGGGATGATTATCAAGAATTGGTCAATAATAGTAAAATAGGGCAAGTATTTGAACCTAGTGAAAATGCTGCTCAGGCACTAGATAGTTTTGTCGTCTGGCAAAAAGCTGTTAGTCGGGCAAAAGATTGGATAGAATAATTCTATCTTAAATAGGGAATAGGGAGTAGGGAGTAGGGAATAGGGAGTAGGGAGTAGGGAATAGGGAGTAGGGAGTAGGGAGTAGGGAGTAGGGAGTAGGGAATAGGGAGTAGGGAGTAGGGAATAGGGAGTAGGGAATAGGGAATAGGGAATAGGGAATAGGGAATAGGTATGGACAGAGAAATAATTGATAATTTATACCGGATAATTGATTTGATTTTTGATGATCGGAAATGTCTAATAGTATAGCGTTTCTGAATGGGATGTGGAAACCGAGTTCTCTCAAAAAGGTATGGAGGTATGGAGGGAATAGTCAAGAAGGAAAAACAGGATTAAAAGTAGCTTAAAACCAGGATTATTCGGTACTTAAGACAATATTTTTTATGAGAAAAAAAACTCAATCTAGATTTACATCTCATTTGAAAAAACTATAGTTCCTTGACCAGTTAAAATATCTAATACCAATCAACTTTAAATATGTCATATCATGTCCGTTGGTATCGTTTGTGTAAAAGTTGGGAAAATATCTACCACCATATCAAGTTTTTCCTTGTTGTACCGAAATAATTAATAATTAAACAATTAAATAATATTAGAGTTGTTGGTATCGTTTGTGTAAAAATTAGGGTCAATATCTACAGGGAATTTAAGTTTTTTTCTGGCTCTTGCTTAAGTTATTCTGCCTATTCCCTCCATACCTATTCCCTATTCCCTACCTTTGCTATACAAGACTGATGCTACCGGACATGATATAATAAATAGTTTCCAACTTGCAAATGTGAAATAATTTCCTGAAATTACTGTATAGTAAAGGTTTTGAGCTAATAAAATCTTACTTTTAACTTTTGACCTCCGTCAAACTGTATAATTAGTCGTGCTTTTAGAAATTTCCTAATTAGGGCTTGCTGATTAAATCTAAAAGCATTGACAAGTAAAGGTAAGTGTCTTTTGAGCTATGGAAAAAGTGCAAGGTTTTAGCTCCAAAAGGTTCAAAAAGTTAGGATTTTGGGCTGCACTAGGGCAGAAAAATTAAGGGACTATTCTGACTACTATCTCCTCTATAACTCCCCTCACTCCTGACTCCTGTACGGGCGATTTCCTGCGGAATGCTGCGCTTTCCATGAATCGCCCCTACGACTGCTGACTCCTACCCTCACCCATGAAACTTTTTCAGCAAACCCTAATTAAGAGAGGGAATAGGTATGGAGGGAGAAATAATTGATAATTTATGGATAAGATAGGAGATTTATTATATTATAAAATGTGTAATGAATTTGGCATAAGCACTTATATATAAATTACCTCAAAGTGATTATATCTATGTATGATAGGAGAATAATATTATGGGTTTGGAATATTCCATCGTCGGAATTGTAGACAATATAACAGTTGGCATAGGAGGTGGTTCCTCCACTGCTGTTGCTCCTAAACAATCTAGTCAAGTTATTAAAAAACCCTATCCCAACTATAAAATCATTGTTCTGAATGACGATGTAAATACATTTAATCACGTTGCTGCATGTCTACAAAAATATATTCCTGGGATGACTAGCGATCATGCTTGGGAACTGACTCATCAGGTTCATAACGAGGGTCTGGCGATCGTTTGGGTTGGACCTCTAGAACAAGCGGAATTGTACCATCAACAGTTGAGTCGGGCTGGTTTAACAATGGCCCCTTTGGAGAAAGCATAAATCATACCAAATCCGATTATTACAGACCACATATAGCAATCCGCCCATAGGTTATGACAAATCAAAGAGTAAATACAAAACCTGAAACTCTTACCTGTTCGCTGTTCCCCGTTTCCTGTTCCCTAAAAAGCAGTAGGCATTTTTACCACGAATAAAATAGGATTGCTATATTATGGTGAAAAACCCAATGATTGGAAACCTTCAGGAAAAATAATCAAGCGTGGCTTGTATAGGAGTGGTAATAATTGTTTTGTGAATGCAGACTGTAATGGAGCTGCAAATATCATCATAAAAGTAAGCAGAAAGCTAAGTTTAGACTTAAGCCGACTGTGTAGGGGCACTTTGACTTGTCCCCAGAGAGTGTATCTTTGGTCAGCTAAGAACAGACGGAGCAACACGGATTTATCCTGTTGCGTAGTATCAACTTAGAATCCCCTTGGCTTCAGCCAGGGGAGTAGTCAATATTGGTTAAATTATACTTGAGTATTTATGGTCTGACTAAACCGGATTTGGTATTAGATATCTCCAGAAAAGAGGGATTAGAGGAAAAGAAGTGATGATTTATGAGCGATAGTTGATTCGATTTTTTATTATTGCAGATGTAGATTATATCATGTCTGGTAGCATCTTTATTAATTATTAAAAAAGACACTAACTATGATAATGTTTTTGTAGTTGTTTCCCCTGAAAAATTTCTTCCTTGTTATAAAGTATAGAAAAAACCATGGAAACATTAATTATAAAGATTATCACTCTGATTAACCATGACAATTGCTACAGCATCATTTCCAATTGACATCAAAAGCTACAAACCTCTGTCTCTAGACCCAACAAATCCTACCCTAACAGACGAACAACGAGAAACACTCAAAGCAAATATTCAACTTTGCCGTGATACAATTATCTTCTTCACCGCTACTGGAGCAGCTAGAGGAGTAGGTGGTCATACAGGTGGTCCTTACGACACAGTACCCGAAGTGATGATTTTAGATGCCTTCTTCCGAGGTGCAGCAGAAAAATTTGTACCGATTTTCTTTGATGAAGCTGGACATCGGGTAGCTACCCAATACTTAATGGCAGCCATACAAGGCGACCTTCCTGTTGAAAATCTTGTTAATTACCGGGCAGCTAATTCTCATTTGCCAGGACACCCAGAATTAGGATTTACCCCAGGAGTAAAATTTAGTTCGGGAAGATTAGGACATATGTGGCCTTACATTAATGGTGTGGCAATGGCTAATCCGAATAAGGTAGTCTTTTGTCTAGGTTCCGACGGCTCTCAACAGGAAGGTAATGATGCAGAGGCAGCTAGAATGGCAGTAGCCCAAAATCTTAACGTTAAATTGCTGATTGATGATAATGACGTTACTATTGCTGGTCATCCCTCGGAATATTTAAAAGGTTATGACCTGAACAAAACTCTTGCAGGTCATGGTCTAACTATCCTCGAAGGAGATGGAGAAGATTTAGACAGTCTCTACCAACGGATGTGTCAAGCAGCTACAACAGCAGGTCCGATCGCTATTATTAATAAACGGAAAATGAGTGTGGGTATTGAAGGTTTAGAAGGTTCTACCCACGGACATGATGTGATACCTCTAAAATTAGCGATTGAATATCTTGAAGCAAAGGGCAGAACGGAAGCTGTTAATTATCTGAAAAATATTGAAAAACCTAAACCAAACTATACTTATTTAGGCGTAAGTGACAAAATGGGTTCTAACCGCAATGTTTTTGGAGAAGCGGTAGTATCTATCCTCAATGGTATGAGCGAAGCGGAACGTAGCAACCATTTATTTGTTGATAGTGACTTAGAGGGTTCTTGCGGACTTAAACAAATTCACGATGCTTACCCAGCTCGGTTTATTAGTGGCGGTATTATGGAGCGGGGTAATTTTTCTGCTGCTGCGGGGTTTGGCATGGAAACTGGTAAGCAAGGTATTTTTGCAACTTTCAGTGCCTTTCTCGAAATGTGTATTTCGGAAATTACTATGGCACGGTTAAATAATTCTAATGTTTTGTGTCATTTCTCCCATGCTGGTATTGATGACATGGCAGATAATACTTGTCACTTCGGCTTAAATAATATGTTTGCCGATAATGGTCTTGATGATGCTTATGAAACTCGTCTCTATTTCCCAGCAGATGCTAATCAAATGAAAGCTTGTGTTGAGGCAGTATTTACTCAATCGGGAATGAGGTTTATTTTCTCAACTCGTTCAAAGGTGCCAATTCTTCTTGATGCTGATGGTAAAGAATTATTTGGGGAAGGTTATAAGTTTACTCCTGGTAAAGATGAAGTTATTCGGGAAGGTACTGCTGGTTATATTGTTAGTTTTGGTGATGCTTTGTACCGCTCCCTTGATGCAGTGGAACGTCTGAAACAGGAAGGGATAGATGTTGGTCTAATTAATAAGGCAACTCTGAATGTTATTGATGAGGATATGTTAAAGAAAGTGGGTTCTGCTCCTTTTGTTGTGGTAGTTGAAGCTTTCAACCGTCGTACTGGTTTAGGTAGTCGTTTCGGTTCATGGTTATTAGAACGTGGTATGACTCCTAAATTTGCTTACCTAGCCACTCATCAAGAAGGTTGTGGTGGTCTCTGGGAACAGTTCCCTCATCAAGGAATTGATCCAGAAGGTATTATGAGTAAGGTTAAAGAGTTAGTCAAGTAATTTTCTTTAATTAGGGTTTGCTGAATAAAGTAGAGTGTGGGGAGTGTGGCTCGGGTGGGGAGTGTGGGGAGATGGGAGTTGCTTATTCTACTTTTTTTTCCCTATTTTATTTCTGAATCTCCTGACTCCTTTGCCAAAAACTCTAACCTTTGCGGAGATATCTAATGTTTCTATAGAAGCCAAATGGGAGCTATAAAATTAGCTGGAGAGATGGGGAGATGGAGAGATGGGGGGATGGGGAGATGGGGGTATGGGGCTATTTTTATACTTTTTTCCCTATTCTATTTCACCGAAATTCTGACTCCTGACTCCGCGCCTCCGCGCCTCCGCGCCTCCTGTCTCCTGTCTCCTAATCCTCACTTTTGCTCATATTCCAAATGGGTTCTATAAAACTCCTTACACTTCCCACACCCACTAATTCATCCTGCACCCTATGGAACCCCTATTTCTGGGTAAAGTGGATTTCCTTTCTGCATGGATTTCCATCCTAATTTTTTCAGGCTTTCTATTGACTATAGTCCTAACCATTAAGGTTACGCAATTTATAAATCCTGTTTTTCGGGGAGCGTTTCGGTGTCGAAAATCCGGCGTTGCTAATGCGTGGGTATGATTTGTATTTTTTGGTAATTGCTAAACTATTGAATAATAACTATTTCAGATTGTTCAATTTTTATTTTCATACCTTGATTCAGCAAAACCGAAAATCCTTTAAAAATCTCTTGTTTCCTGTTCCCTATTCTCTAGTGGCAAACACCATAAAATACAATTTGTCAATAGCTATAATTGCTTAAGCTCTCATGGCTCTAAAAAATTTGTTTTTTTGACAATTGTTCATCCGTGTATAAAGTATAATATTTATCACACTATATTCACGAAAAATAGTAGGTTGTAGCTTTTCAGAGACTAATTTTATGATTTTTAGATATAAAATTAGCACAATATACTATGTATTCACATGATACCAAATCTCTGAAATAACGCAAGTCCGTGAAATATTTTTTAATAATTAGGGTAAAACTGGAAATTTTTTGATAATCAAAAAAAATAATAAGAGTATATTTTATTATTTAAACTTATAGCTGTGCTTTATGATAAAAAACTATTTTTTGATTTTAGGGATGGGTTGTGGCGATCGCGATTTGTTTATACCAATTTCATAAACTTAAACAACACTTGTAAAAGTATCTATCAAACTTGAAATCTAAGATGTCAAATTATTTGTAGCCTGACTTTAGGAAATTGGTATAGCATTTCCCAAAGTCATCAGCTACAGTTATATTTTTGTCTTTTTGTTCCCTGTTCCCTCAAACCTAAAATTTTGTACCTCACGCTTTTTGGGAATTGCTATATTAGATATGTCAGGAATTGAGACTCTCACCGTTTAATCAAGGATTAAACGGGAGATTCTTGTTTCAACGATTCTTAAATAGATAACAAATTAAACAAGTTGAGTTGTATCCCCACTATATCTCCACAAGCTTTATTGCTCCGTCTTTAAGCGCTCGGAAACTTCAGTGCAGGCGGTGCGCTTTTTTTTAACAGTGTGCCCCACCCCTATTAATCCTCTTTTTCTAATCACTTTTTCAGCAGCTACATCGCGATTTATTTGATAACCACAAGTGCTACAATTATTTTTTCTATTAGATAATTTCTTTTTCTGAATGTAACCATATAGTGGAAATTTTTGAGAGGTATAATCCCGATCAACTTTGCCATAATATTTACCTCATTTCCAGCAAACATAAAATAATATTTCGTTGATAAACAGACCAATTGGAGAATCTAAGGATTGTTTTCTAATAATACCTTTAGAGCAGAATTTCCAGTTAAGATCTGCGACAAAAATATTATCTGCTAAATTACAAAGTTGATGCAGCTCATTTCAAATTTCAGTCACGTCTAGTATTAGAATTTTTTTGATTTAATCTAGCTATTCTATTCTGGAGTTTTGACCAATTACTTGAACCTTTATTTTTATGCTTCAACCTTCTTTGCAGCAATTTAAGCTTGCGTAGTTGGCATAATAAAAACTTAGGAAATTTGATTAATTTTCCTCTAGAAGTAGCTATGAAAGATTCTACTCCTGCATCTATTCCTAAAGACACTTTACCTACTCGATTATCTGGCAGTGATACTGATCAAGTCAAAGTAATCATTCAGATAATAAGCTGTAGCTTTTTTGAGTAGCCTAGGTTATTTAACTACTATTCGTTGAAAAGAGAATTAGGGGTTGCTGAAAAAGTATTATGGGTGAGGGTAGGAGACAGCTATACTGGAGACAGCTATACTGGAGACAGGAGACAAGGTATGGGAGCGAGGAGATAGGAGTAAGAATTGTAAGAATGATTTTTCAGCCTAACTCTTGCCTAAAATACGCTCCTTTTTGAGGCAGAAAAGCTGAAAACCAGGCAATTTTTTCTACCCCAAAAAAGGCCAATACCTTTATCTGTAAATACTTTTAGATTAAGATAGCAAGCCCGAATTAGAGGGGAAACTTTTAGGCAAAATTTCCAGTTAATCTCAAACCAAATTAGTTAATCTTCTCTAGAAATTACTTACATCTCGATAACTCAGGAAGAGCAGATTTTTGAGTCTAATCTCATGTTTTTTCCATACCCAAAAA
>JBFRWR010000744.1:0-3856 GCA_051439685.1 Trichodesmium sp. | reverse complement strand
ACCTGGAAAACCTAGAAACCAACCAACCAGACTTGCCAGATGATGTCAAAGCATTATTAGCAGAAGCGCGGGGTGATATTCATTTAGCATTGCAAGGCAAAGAAGCTGAGAATATTCAGGAAAATCTCTTGACTGCAATGGATGGTTTGATTGGGCAAATAGAGCAGTACAAAACAGAGATTAACCGCATTGAGTTGGAGGAACAGTTGGATACTCAACTGTTACAGGAGGCAGAGTCAGACTTGCAAGGTGCTTCCCGGAAATTGTTGGATGAGTTGAAGCGAGCGGGCGAGTTGTCAGAGGAACGGGATGTTATCGATCCGTTGTATTTGGAGGTGTTGAATAAGGTTGCTTTAGCAGAGCAAGCGGTTGATATTTCTGAAGATTTGGCACAGCAGTCGCGGGGAATATTGGAGCAAATTATTGACCAACGTATTGCCCAACGGAAAGCTCGGAAGAAGGCGTTTTGGAATGAGCTATTGGGAGTAGTTTCAACTGTGATTGGTATTGTTGGAACAATTATTAGCTTTACACCTCTAGCTCCTATCGGCTGGGCTTTAAATGCTGCAAATGCAGGGATTACTGCTATCCAAGCTGCCATTAATGGCGACTGGACTGGGGCAATTTTTGGAGCAGTAATGGGAGGCTTGAATGCGATTACTGCTGGCTTTGGCAACGTACTCAGTCAAGGAGCAAAGACAGCCATACAAGGACTAACTTCTATTGCTAAATCAGCTTATGAAGGGGTGCGTTCGATTCAATCAGGTGAAAGCATTTTTGGTTTTCTACAAATCCTTAGTGGTGTTGCCGGAGCTGCCACAAGTTGGATGAAACCTTTTATCAACAAATGCTCTAGTATAACTAAAAAGCTCATGGTTCAAGTATTCAAGAGCTTAGAAAAAGCCCCTGTTCAAATCTATAAGGGTATTAAAGGTATAGAAGAAGGAGATTTCTTAGCAGGAATTAGTAATATTTTTAATGCTGCTATTTCCATCGGTCAAAATTTTGCAGGTGTATTTAATCAGACTGCAGCTGACTTTATAGATTACTTGGGTAGTGCTGGTAAGACAGTTTTGGAATTAGGAAAGGCAATTGATAAAGGAGGGATTCATAGCTGGTTGAATGGAATTGGAAATATTGCTGGGATCTGGAATGACAAGGCGAGTGACATTGCAAAATTCATTCAGTGCGAGTTTTGTCTCAGCGATAAGTTTCACAAAATCTTTGTTGATACAGTGAATGTGCTATCAAAAACACCACAGAAGATTAGTAAGGGGATTCAGTCAATAGAAAAAGGTGAGTGGGTAGATGGTATTGGTGAAATATTGAAGGCCGCTATTAGTTCAGCTAAAACATACGCTAAAGATACTTTTGCCGATCCCCTAGTTAATGCAATAGAAAATGCTGGCTATAGTGCTATAGCTGTTAGCAAGGTTATTGACGGTGCTACTGATGGATTGAAGGGATTACAAAAAGGTTCTAAAAAGGCATGGGAAGACCTGAAAGAGGGATGGAAAGACGATGTTGAAAAGTATAAGTTAAAGGAACACTTTAAGGCAGTTGCCAAAGACTTAAAGAAAGATATAGAGGAAATAGAAGGCTATCAAGATATCAAAAAAGCTGATGGTCTTAAGGAGCTATACAATGCTTTAACAAATTGGGAGACCTATGAACAGATGTCCGACGGTTTATGGAATTGGGCGAACTCAGAACTAAAACCAGAAGTGAAGGAATCTTTCCTAGACCTTCTTAGCACTTTGAACCCCAACCATAATCGACCAGTGCGACCAGTAAGTCCATAAATATTAGGACTTACGCAGTACAACCTATTTTCGTTATTGCGACCGATAGGGTTTGCGGAGCAGTCCGGAACGGATAGCAATCTCAAATCCCAGTTTGTCCTACTTATGCGTAAGTCCTGATATCTTTAGCATTCACAAAACCAGAGCGATCGCCATAAAATTGAACAGCATAGTATCTATCAAATTCTCAAAATACTTCACAAATTCAAAAATCTATGAAACAAGCTATCTCTAGAACAATCATCACAGCGATCACCTATACCACTGTTGTGGGAATAAGTTCTGCTGCTCAAGCTGCATCCTTAACTCATTCTGATTATCAATTTTCTAGTATTTCATCTAATCCAGAACCTCCAAGAACTCTAATGAATTATTTACTAGAACAAACCTCTGAATTATCAGGATTATCTATTTCCGAGCTAACAATTGTAGACACAAAACATAATATTTGGTCTAGTGGATGTCTAGGTTTTAGATGGGAGCAGATATGTACACAGGCTCTAGTTCCTGGTTGGATTACTACAGTAGAAAGTGGTAAACAACGATGGGTTTATTACAACCCGTTTTATCACGATGCACCTTACAGTAATGGATTTAAAATTAGACATCAAAACGGATTAGCCAAAGATTATGGATTAGCTCAACATTATGGTTGGAAATTTAATCAAGAAACTCAGAACTGGATTTACTATATGAATGAATACAGTTCTAATTCATTAGTTAATCCAATTATTTGGGACTTTAAAGATGAAGATAATAATTTTTTAAATCCGTCTTCTGTTGAATCTTTCCGGTACACAATGATAGATGATTCTGTGATTACTAATTTGGGATTAGATACAAAAACTAATCAAGAAGAATATATGACCATATCCGCAGGAGAGCCTCCTATTGATTATCTACTTTCCTCCAGTACAAGACCTTGGATATCTTTCGATCAGACAGATAGAAAAGGAGTAAATAAGTTTAGTCTGACTAACATTAACCCAGAGATAAACTTATTCAATCCTCAATCTTCTGCGTTAAAACTAAAATTTAATGAAACGTTTTTTCAGCCTCTAAGAAGTGTCAGCTACGAAGTCGAAGTTATAGAAAAAGAAGAATCAATTGCCAAATCGGTTCCTGAAACTTCTTCTCTGTTAGGTCTATTAACTTTTGGTCTTTTTGGTTTGAGTTTTCTTAACAAACAAAAACGGTAATATTCTTAGTGGTCTTTAGACATTTTATAGGATAAAAAATGGCTAAAAATCAGTCTAGGCAGAGGAATTACATCAATGCCCTAAAAATGGCTAAAGCCCTTGGTAATTAATGATTTATGCCTTTTTGAGGTAAAAGGCTGTCTCTGTCTATATTTGCAACTATTTTATACTTCTATTGTCTATAACCATAACTAATAAAAAATACCAAAAATATTGATGATATTAAGCAACCTTATAAAAGTGGAAAAGCCACCATAAAATTATAGAGAAGTTTCAGATATTTACTCCAAGCTGAAACTTTAAAATCCTGATTTTTACTATTCCTTTTCCATAATCAAAAATTCAACAAAGCATCAACTAAAAACCATGACTTATACTCACAGATTAGCAACTCCAGCAGATAGTCAAGCCATTGCTCCTCTATGGCAAGCATTTGCTCTTGAACGGGAATCTCAAGACCCTTCAATGAAAATAAAACCTAATTTTAACTTTGAAAAATATGTCAGTCATCAACTCAGTAAACCTTTATCTTTTGGTTATCTTTTAGAGTATGAAACTAACAATCAAAGTCAGATTGTCGGCTGTATATTAGTCTATTGTTATGATGAAGCTCCTCCTCCTGATTTACCAGCAGAATTTTCAGCACAACATGAACTGGAAAATCCATTTTTACCAAGGCGTGTCGGTTCAGTTTTAGGATTATATGTTCAACCAGAACATCGGCAAAGCGAACATATTTTACTCTTAGTCAATGCTGCAATTAAAAAAGCAGAATTAATGGAAGTAAGCGATATTGATGTATTAATTGCTGCAGACCAAAAAGGTATTCAAGCATTTTTAAAACGCTCTGGTTTT
>JBFRWR010000743.1:0-8702 GCA_051439685.1 Trichodesmium sp. | reverse complement strand
TATTTAGTTCGGAAGAAAAATTTGATTCTGGTACAGGTTGGCCGAGTTATTGGGCACCTATTAATCCAGAAAATATAAAAGAAGAAAGTGACTGGAGTTTATTTATGCGGAGAACAGAAATTCTCTGTAGTAATTGTGATGCTCATCTTGGTCATGTTTTCCCTGATGGTCCTCCACCAACTGGTTTGCGTTATTGTTTAAATTCTGCTGCGCTGAAGTTTGTTAAAGCTGAATAGATAATTATAAATTATGGTGGTTTATTTACCACCATAATTTTTGCAGTTGAGTCAGAATAAATAGATAAAACAATTAAATGAAAATATGAATATAGGGCTACGGGCTAGGTAACAGGAAACAGCAAACTTTTAAAGGGTTTTCGCTTGGAAAAAAAGCACCAAGTAATTGATGAGAAATATGAGGTAATTTGCTTTTACAGTAATTTTTAGTTTTTGCTCAATTTTTTAACTCTGATTCTTCCTTCAAAGATAATTTTTTTATAATTGAAGCTCTAATAGATGACGGCTATTACCGAATTATTAATAATTAATAATTAAATAATTCTGCTTTAAAGCCTCCCCTTTTAAGGGGAAAAAAAGAAATAATATTTCCTGATATTCAATTCCTTAACGGTTTTAACCAGAGGTAATTATCAATTACCCATTATCAATTATCAATTAATGAACTTACCTATAATTTACAGGATATTGCAGGTTTATGAGGTAGAGGTTATAGAGTTATTATTAGTATGAGAAATACCTAAAGTTTTTTGTGCCTCTAAATGTGTACCTCACTTACCTGAAATTTTCTGTATATAAAGTTCCGATAATTGCCGATAATTATTGCTCTGCTGATTAAGTCTCAAAGTCTTTATCTGTAAAGCTTATAGTCTTTTTTCATCCAGAAAAAGTGCAACAATTCTTGCTCAAACTATCAAAAAGTCAGGATTTTAGGCAAACCAAGGGTAGAAAAATCTCCGAACAATTATTTCTCTGATGTTCTCTGTCTCCCCACACGAACCACACGAACCAACTTCCCACACGAACCACACGAACCAACTTCCCACACGAACCAACTTCCCACACGAACCACACGAACCAACTTCCCACCCTCCCTACACTCTGCTTTTTTCAGCAAACCCTACCTAGTCCCTAGTCCCTAGTCCCTAGTCCCTAGTCCCTAGTCCCTAGTCCCTAATCCCTAGTCCCTAGCTTTGCTATACAATACCGATGCTACCGGACATGATATAATTTATGATATTCATGCCTAGTTTCAGCAATGGTCTTTTTCCTCTTGCTGAAAATTTTCAACGATGAAATTACCCAAAGTAGATCAAAGATTATTTCTAATAACCTTTCGATATTCACTCTTACGTTTCATACCATTTAACTGTTCAATCAAAGCCTTATTCTTAAAAAATTGAACTGTCGGTGTAGACATGACCCCGGCATTCTCAGCAATATCCGGGTCTTGTTCAATGTCAATCTCAACATAATGAATTTTTCCCTCAAACTCTTTAAGCACCTTCTCCAAAATAGGCTTTAAAGTATGACATGGAGCGCAAGTAGGAGCAGAATACTTAACAACAATTAGGCGATCGCTCTGATGGTAAAGTTTCCGCAAAGCATAACCTCCTAAATACTGAGTAGCATTCGGGTCAAAACTCTCAGCATTATCAGCAACCAAACTCTTTTCAGATTCTGCCGCTGACTCCTTAACACTATTTTGAGAAGCAAACTCTTGTACCAAACCTTTTGCCGACAACCATCTCTCTGCCAACATTGCCCCCATACAACCACTACCAGCAGCAGTTATTGCCTGACGAAACTCATAATCTTGCACATCACCCACAGCATAAACACCAGGAATGCTAGTTTTTACCATATCTTTAGTCACAATATAACCCATCTCATCCAATTCCAACTGCCCTTGAAAAATTTGAGTATTGGGAGTATGACCAATAGCATAAAACAAACCCTCAACAGGTAATTCTTTCTGTTCACCAGTCTGATTATTTCTCAGTTTCAACCCTGCTAAACGACTCTTGCCGTACACATCCATAACCTCAGTTTGCCAATGAACAGTAATTTTGGGATTTTCCCAAACTCTCTGTTGCATTGTCTTACTTGCCCTCATCTCATCCCGGCGTACCAATAAATGAACATGAGAAGCATACTTAGTTAAATATATAGACTCCTCAACTGCAGTATCCCCACCTCCAATAACCGCTAATTCTACTCCCTGAAAAGTTGGGTTAGCCCCATCGCAAACCGCACAGGCAGAAATCCCACTATTCCAAAATTTTTCTTCACTTGGCAGATGAAGTCTTTTAGCTATTGCCCCAGTAGCAATAATTATGCTGTAAGCTTTGATTTC
This sequence comes from Trichodesmium sp., assembly GCA_051439685.1. Classification (GTDB taxonomy): domain Bacteria; phylum Cyanobacteriota; class Cyanobacteriia; order Cyanobacteriales; family Microcoleaceae; genus Trichodesmium. The sequence continues at coordinate 6,329 of JBFRWR010000743.1, read as the reverse complement.
TCGTTCCTCTGATTTAACAGTAAATGGGTATTGAGTTAAATCTACATCCGTCACGTCCTCCGTATATAGTTCAGCTCCCCACCGAACTGCCTGTTTTTTCATCCTTTCCATTAACTGAGGTCCTGTAATACCTTCGGGAAAACCAGGAAAGTTTTCTACTTCAGTAGTTGTCATTAGTTGACCTCCTGGTACACCTCCTATTTTGTAACCTTCAAAAACTAATGGTTTGAGATTGGCACGTCCGGCATAGATAGCGGCGGTATAGCCTGCTGGTCCTGAGCCTATAACTACTAAGTTTTCTAATTTTGGGTTACTCATAGTTAATTTAAACCGTTTGATTTTTTAGGTATTTTTTACTCAATTTTTTGATTAACTAGACATTGCAAAGTTCTGGGAATAAGTATTACTAGCTAAGGCTTTGAGGAGTATCTTGCTGAGAAACTCTCTATTTAAGACTGTAGATGCTATAAACCTTTTCCAATAATACTTTAAGTCTCTAAAGTAAATCGTTTTTTAGAAGAACTTTGTACTCTCCAGTTATTAACTAGACATTGCAAACTTCTAGGAATAACTATTACTAGCTCAAACTTTTATAGTCATTATGAATAAGACTAGGACGAGTGTTTGTTTATCTAGAAAGGGTTTTAGCCAAAAAAGTGTTTCATCCTTATTTGAAATGACTATAGGAACCTCAAGGTTAGAAACTCTCGATTCATAACTTTAGATGCTGTAAGCTTTTTTGGTATTGGTGAATCAAGCTATGAAACCTAAATTTGCCAAAATATAAATTGAGCAGGACTTACGCAAAACCACTAACTATATATAGTAGGTTTCAGCAATTAACAATTTTCATGTCGGCAACAGCAGTTTGCCCAGCATTCCACAGGAATAGATTAATAATTACCTCTTATTGAAAACGGATAGGATTAACACTTAAGGATTTTCTTTGATTTTATCCCCTATCCAAGGGTCGGCTTCAAGGCGTGAATTGTTGAATGAATAATTATTAAATATCAACTATTAATTATTCATTATTCATTATTTAGTAAATGCTCATTTTTCTCTACGGATAGTGTATTGTCTAAGAATTTCCGTAAGTCCTGATAATTTTCAGTTAATAGTTAGGCAATCGCGATTAGAGTATAATCATAGCCAAAAGCACCAAAACCACTGTTTCTAGTGAAACTTTAATTCCAGAAAGCAAATCGCACTTTTAGAAAAACTTCGTACTTTCTAGTTATTAAGTACCTGTGCAAAATTGATTGAAAATTTACCAGACCTGGGGAAAATGTAATACCTATGGAAGCCAAAAAGATACAGCACTTTCCTTTGCCAGTCAGGTACACAACTCACAGGTAAGATGCCTATGCTATGCCATTTTATGATTTAAACTTGTACATCATTAGTCCGAAGTATATAGTTTAGGCTATTTTTTGGTTGTATTTTGTTTAAGTTTCATTAGTAGTTTAAAGCGATATTTCAATAATTTATAGCAAACAATTAAGCAGTCTTACTCTGAAGTAGTTTAAGAGATACATTTTTAGCATATATGTTACCTTAATCCTGATTATCAGTATATTAACTTTTGTTAACTTGATAAGTAAAAATAATATTTATAGATTAATTATTTTAAAATTTCGATGTTAAGCAGATTATTAATAAAAGTAAAGTTCCTAGTTTATTGACACGATTCTCAATTACTTAACCTATTTACTAAGTTTGCGGTCTATGATATGATTTTTATAGTCACAGGCTTGGTCTAACTAATTCTCATAAAAACTTTGTAAACTCTATTAAATTCGTATAATATTAAGTAATTTTAAATTTACTCTGTCGAGCGAATAAACAAATTTTCTAGGAACAACTTAACAATAGAGGTCAAAAATTTGACAAAAAAGTATATATGTGTATCTAGTAAATGTTTAAATAACAATGAAACAGTCAGTTAGTGAAAAATTTTTATCTTAGATAGAAAACTTGTCTAATGGACTTACAGCGGATTTCATCTGAGTGAGGTCTGCTTGTGACAGGTAAAATGCCTGTGCTACAAATGTGTGATATTTAATATTTGTACCTCACATACCTCAAATCTGCTCTAATCTTCAATTTAAAGATACTCTCATATAGCAATCCGCCCATAGGTTGCGGGTAATTAAAAAGTAAATAAAAAACTTGAAACTCCTACCTGTTGCCTGTTCCCTCAAAAGCAGTAAGATTTTTGCCACGAATATATTAGAGGATTGCTATATAGCTACTAGATAATCTTTCATCAAACAAAATTGTTAACCCGGTAGTATAGCAATCAGCGGATAAGTTTTCACAATTATGATAATAGTTAACAACTGAAAGCCTGTGAAATTATGAATCCTGACTTGTAATTACAAGTAACATAGGATTGTTAAATATGAACCTATCCCACTATTTTTAATCCGCTTATTTGTTTAATTAAAATGTGTCTGAAAATCTTAGTTTTTTTGTTTTTAGCTCTCACAATCTTTAGGGTTGTTTAGCAAAAATATTATTACTGGGATAGGTTCAATATAGCAAGATGAAATTATCTGTAAAATATTTGTAGCTTAAGCTTCTAGTTTGACTTTGTAATACGATTTCTCAAAAAAAATTCACCATTTTGAGCAGGGGATTAGAGCAGTGGAGAAGTAGGCGAGAAGTAAAAATTATGAATTATTAACACTAAATCCCTAAAATTATCAAAAAAGTTATTCTCCCTATGTTAATTACTTAATAATTGAAGTGTCACCTAAGTATAGCATTAATGCATGGTAATTGGTAGAAAATACTTACTCCAGTTCACATTTAAAATAATATGGTTATAGCAATCAGAAAATCCTTGATTGAGGTGAAATTATAACAGTTAATTTAAAGGAATTAAATGATTTTTAGCCAGTGCTATTTCATTCTCAACTTTGCCATTTTGTGTAGTGACGAAAATACCTTATTGAGAGCTTCTAGAAAATTTATCTTTCCCTACCTGAAAGTAAGTAAATTCATGCTCAAAATCTAGAATGAAACAACCCTGATTTTTAGCAGTTCAAAATAATCATAATGATTCAAAGCAAGTGAACGACTGATGATAAAATTGATCTGAAACAATCACAGAATCAGTTTCGCGAAATTTTAATTGATTGGGAATTCATAATATAAGTAATTACTGCCTGCAGTCGCTAATATTAATATCCTATACTAGAATACCTATATGTAATAATTTAGGAAAACTATGGAGCAAGAAAAATATTAATCTTAAAGGATATATAATCCTATAGTCAATTAGGGACTCAAAAAATCAACAACATTAATTATTAAATTATTAGAGGCCAAAAAATTATGGAATCTACCTAAATTAAAATCAGAAATAATTTCCTCTAAACAATAATAATTTATCCCTAAAATAAGCAAAAAATATATAAAAAATAACCAGCAAAAACTTAAGAAATCAAATTTCAGAGCCAACTATTCTGAAGCCTTAACATAAAAGCTGGTAAGCCTGGAAAAAAAAAGCTTATGGAAATACCGTTTAACATAACTCTCCTGATTATCCTCACAGTAATTAGTGGTATAGGCTCTCAAGTTATAGCCGCTTACCTGAAAGTACCCGCAATTGTCTTTTTACTACTATTTGGTATCCTAGTAGGTAAAGATGGTTTAGGGTTAGTACATCCAAACCTATTAGGTAGTGGTCTAGAAGTAATAGTATCTCTATTTGTAGCCCTAATCCTATTTGAAGGAGGCTTAAATCTTGAACTAAGAGAATTAGGAAGAGTTTCTGGCAGTATCCGCAACCTAGTCACCATAGGTACTTTAGTTACATTAATTGGTGGCGGAATGGCTGCTCATTGGTTAGGAGAGTTCCCTTGGGCGATCGCATTCCTTTATGCTTCTCTAGTAGTAGTAACAGGGCCAACAGTTGTTGGACCATTGCTCAAACAGGTATCAGTAGACCGACAAGTAGCTACAGTATTAGAGGGGGAAGGAGTTCTGATCGATCCTATAGGAGCAATTCTAGCGGTACTGGTGCTTAATATTGTTTTGAATGAAGGAGCAGACCCAGTAGGATTATTTAGAGACCTAGTTGTACGGTTGGGAATGGGTAGTATTATTGGTGGAGCAGGAGGTTGGCTAGTAGGATTTACCCTTAAAAGAGCAAAATTTCTCTCTGAAGAACTAGCAAACCTAGTAGTTCTAGCTGCTTTGTGGGGAATGTTTGGTCTAGCAGAAGAAGTCCGTAGTGAGTCAGGATTAATGGCCACAGTAGTCGCAGGAATTGTGGTAGGTGCTGAGGAAATACCAGAGTTACGCCTGATCAGAAGGTTTAAAGGACAACTGACAATGCTAGGGGTTTCAGTATTATTTATCCTACTAGCAGCAGATTTATCTTTAGCAAGTATCGTTGCCCTCGGCTGGGGAAGTGTATTGACAGTTTTGAGTTTAATGTTCCTAGTTCGGCCTTTAAATGTACTAATCTGTACTTGGAATAGTCAGCTTAGTTGGCGACAAAAAATATTTGTTAGTTGGGTAGCTCCGAGAGGAATAGTTTCGGCTTCGGTTTCTTCTTTATTTGCTATCTTATTAACTCAGAAAGGTATTAACGGCGGAGACTCGATTAAAGCTTTAGTTTTCTTGACAATTATGATGACTGTATTTAGTCAAGGGTTAACTGCTAGATTCGTGGCTCAATTTTTGGGAATTACTTCTAGTGCTGCTAAAGGTGCTGTGATAGTCGGTTCAAATCCTCTGTCTCGATTAATTGGACGTATATTTAAAGACAGGGGTGAATCAGTTGTACTGATAGATACAGATGAGGAAGCTTGTAAACAGGCAGAGAAAGAAGGTTTACGAACATACAAAAGTAGTGCGTTAGATACTGATGTCTTAGAAGAAGCTGGTCTACAATCAGTGGGAACTTTTTTAGCAATGACTAAGAATGCTGAAGTAAATATAGTTTTGGCTCAAAGAGCAGCAGAAGAGTTTAAGCCACCTAGAGTGTTGGCTGTTTATCCGAAAGATCCAAATCAGAAAAGTCAAAATATTCAACAGAAAGTTCAACAAGCATTTACTTCTGAATTAAATTTAAAAAGTTGGAATAAATATCTCTCGGATCGAGAGGTGAAGTTAGGTGAAACTATCCTTAAGCAATTGGGATTTGACTTTCAAAAGACTCACCTGAAAACTTTAATTCAATCCGGTGAATTAATGCCGATTTTGATTGAAAGAGAAGGAAATCTTCAAGTCTTTCCAGTTACACAAAATTGGCAACCAGGGGATAGAATTATTTATCTACTACATGACCCGAAACCTAAACTGCTGAAAAGATTATCAGGTTCTCAACAAACAACTTTAACTATAGAAAAATATCCGGCAGTTGAAGAAGTTCCTCTTCCTGCTTCGGTTCTTGAATCTGAATGATATATAGAGCAATTCCTATATATAATGGTGAGTTACAAAATTCCTTTGTTTTAGGGAGTAGGGAGTAGGGAGTAGGGAGTAGTGAAGAACGGGGAATGGGGAGTTGAAAATCAGAAAAACAACTATACCTCACCCGTCTTGAGAAACGCTATATAGTAGTTTTCTACTTAATCAAGTATATATATTTAGGGCTTGCTGATTAAATATAGAACCCATTTGGGATTTATGTGCGAATATTAGCTCGGGAGTGTGGGGAGTGTGGGGAGATGAGGGCCTGTATTCTACCTTTTTACCCTATTTCCTGACTCCTGTACGGGTAATTTCCGTTTGTCATGCTCCGCTTTCCATGTTGGCGACAGCATTCGGAACGAAATTACCCCTACGACTCCTGACTCCTGAGCCAAAAACTAGCAGCTTTGTCAAGATACCAAATGGCTTCTATCAAAGCATTGACAAGAAATAAGGTGCATTTTTAGGTCTGGAAAAGGTAGCTGGTTTTTAGCTCTTGATGCTAAAAAAGGAGCGCATTTCTAGCGCATAGTTGGGCAAAAAAATTACTTCCCTACTCCCTCTTTTCTGGAGAGTTATAGTTCTTAAATCATTAACTTATAGAGGTTTTCATTAACATAGAATACAGCTATCAAGTCTGTAACTTATCTAACTAAAAACATACTTATATTTTTTCTGTAGTCTACCTTTGTGAAAACCCTTATAACCTACATTCCGCACGACAAAATGTAGCATAAAAAACAGGAGACAGGAGACAGGAGACAGGAGACAGGAGACAATTATATTGGTCAATAGGAGTAACTAATTGAGTATTTATGCTGAATATTTTCCTGATAATCTGACTCCTAAGAAAGGTCATAGTGTAGGAGCTAGATAGTATAAATACCTACTAAGCTACT
>JBFRWR010000742.1:0-13616 GCA_051439685.1 Trichodesmium sp. | reverse complement strand
CTGAAAAATCTAGGAATATATGTACTGAATGCTTCTCTATCTACCTTCTTTCAATCCCTTGAAGTATTACCCCTTTTAGATTTTAGTCACTTCTATGCTCTCGTAATAATTATTTTACAAACAGTCTATTAATGATTAATTATTAACTAGACAGTACAAATTTCTGGGAATAACTATTGCTAGATAGAGCTTTCAGCAGTTTCAAGGTGAGAAACTTTTCCCCAAAGAACTGTAAGTGCTGTAAGCATTTTTCAGTAATACTTTCAGCTTTCAAAGCTAATCATTATTTTACGAGAACTTTGTACTCACCAGTGATTAATTATTAATTATTAACTATAGCAATCCTAAATAGGTTGCGACAAATTAAAAAGTAGATAAAAAAGTTGAAACTCCCACCTGTTCCCTGTTCCCTGTTCCCTATTCCCTAAAAATCAGTAAGATTTTTGCCACAAATAAAATAGGATTGCTATATTAATTATTAATTATTCAGTGAATAGGCGACTAAAGTCGGAGGCGGGAAATACTGAGTTAAATATTTTTCATCCCCTTATAGCAATTTTCAAATGGATAGACCACAATCAATCTGCACCGGGGGGCATGATGGAATATTTGTTGATGTCGCAAGTTGAGGAGCGAGAACTTTGAATACTAGCCTTGGACTCCTAACTCCTAATTCCTAATTCCTAAATCCTGACTCCTGTACGGGCGATTTCCTGCGGAATGCTGCGCTTTCCATGAATCGCCCCTACGACTCCTGACTCCTACAGCAGTTTTGTGGTTTACTCAACTGAAAAGCGCTGTAAAAGGCGAGACTTTAGACCTCATTTTTTGATAAGAAATAAGATATATATGATACCAATTTTGTGTAATTATGTAGAGACTTATGAATTAACTTAAGTTGCATATCTTGATATACAGTCAAGTCTGATTAAAAGTTTATTCTGTGCAAATTCATATTAACTTGGTATAAATATATAGCAATCCTATTTGAGTCATGTACAAAATTTTAATGGTTTTTAGGAAACAGGGAACAGCCAAGCGTTTCACTTTTTTTATTTACTTTTTGATTACCCCAACTAATTTAGGATTGCTATAGTAATTTTTATTACTTGTTAGTTTTGACGTAAGTAAAGTGATAGTTTTGTGTATAAGTTTTACTGGTTAAACCAAATTAAATTATCAGACCGCAAAACATTAGGAGACAAAGCATTTTATTTAGCCGATCTTACGAGGAAAGGTTATCCAGTTAATCCTGGTTTTGTGATTCCATCAAATATATTTTGGCAGTTTTTACAAGACATTAATTGGTCAAATCCTTTATTAGCTGATTTTCCCAATTCTTCTTTACATTTTAATGTTAATGACTATCGACAATTACAAGAAATTGCTCAATCAATTCACTATAAGATTGTTGATAGTGATTTACCATTATCTTTAGTTTCATCTTTAGAATCCGCAATTAATAATCTTAATACTGAAGTCTTAAATTTTCAGCCTTATATAGCTTTTCCTCACCTAGAAAATATATTAGAGCCAATAGTTTGCCAAGCTAAATTAGAAAAATTTAGTTATGCTATTAAACAAATATGGGCAGAAATATTCAATGCTAAAAGTTTATTCTATTGGCATAGTAATCAGCTAGATATTCAACAACTTCAACCAACAATTTTAGTACAACCTTTGCACTCGGCGGTCGCTTCGGGAAATATTCATGTTTTTGCAGATAGTTGGGAAATTCAAGCAACTCATGGTTTAGAAGTATCTATGCAAATGGGGCAAATTATTCCAGACTCTTATATAATTTCCCCTGAAAATGTTACTGTAAAAGAAAAAAAATTAGGTAATAAAATTTTAGCTTATAATCTTGATACAGCTATCAGAAAATTTAGTTATATGAATACATGGCAAGAAGTTTATCATACTCAAATGCCTCTTTCTGATAGTTTACCAGCACTTCAAAGTTTTTTATTGCCAGAAAATGTACAAAATAAATTTGCTTTAGCAGAAAATGAGCTACAAATTTTACTTGAATTAACTCAGAATATAAATAATAATTTCCATACTAATTTCTGCCTAAAATGGAGTTTATTCAAAACAGATGATGATGCCGAATCTAAATTATTCATCACAGATTTTCAAATAGGAAACAACAATTATCAAAATTATAAAAATTTAAAGTATTTACCTAAATTAGGAACAACAGAAAAATTAGAATCAGTTGATAATACTGATTATCCTATTATTAAAGCAATAGGAGCATCACCAGGAAAAGTAATATCTAAAGCTATAGTTATTCACAACTTACCTCTACCAATAGAACAATTTCCTGAAGAAGTTATTCTAGTTGTTTCGGCAATTATTCCTAGTTATTTACCATTACTTAAAAATGCTGCTGGGATTATTTCTGAACAAGGTGGAATGACAAGTCATGCTGCAATTTTAGCTAGAGAACTTGGGATTCCTGCTATTGTCGGAGCGACTAATGCTACTCAGATAATTCAAACAGGTAATTATTTATTAGTTAATGGTAATAATGGAGAAGTGAATCTGATTGATGAAAAGAAAAATTATCCTCAAAAAATTGATACAGAATTAACAGAAAGTCATCTTAATTATAATGAATATAGAAAGTTATTTCCCATTGCAAGTAAATTATTTGTGAATCTCAGTCAAATTGATTCAATTAAAAAAGTTCAAGGTTTACCAATAGATGGAATAGGGCTATTACGGTCAGAATTAATGACTATTGAAATCTTAGAAAATTATCATCCTTTATGGTGGATTGAACAAGGTCGTCAATCAGAAATTATTAAGTTAATGGTAGACAAACTTAGTCAATTTGCTGAATCTTTTTTTCCTAAACCAGTTTTCTACCGTTCTCTAGATTTGATTTTATTTGAGTCTAATTATGAAGAAAACTTTGTGGCAAAAGAAACAGAAGAATTAACGATACATGATTGTGGTAATCAATGTCATAAAAATCTAGATAAAAGTTCCAATGTTTTCCATCAAGCTAATCATTATAATCATATCTTAGGAAAACATGGAACACTTAGTTATATGCTAGAACCGAGTTTACTAGATTTAGAAATAAATATATTATCTGAAGTACATAAATTAGGTTATAGTAACGTTCATTTAATCTTGCCTTATGTACGTTCTGTAGAAGAATTTCAATTTTGTCGAAATCGAATAGAAACTAAATGGAAAGATAAACCAAATAATTTCCAAATTTGGATTATGGCAGAAGTACCATCAGTTTTATTCTTAATACCTGAATATGTAAAAGCAGGCGTTCAAGGTATTGCTATTGGTACTAATGATTTAACTCAATTATTGTTAGGTGTAGACCGAGAAAAAGAAGATATGGGAAATGTTTTTAATAGCAGTCATCCAGCAGTAATGAGAGCAATTCACCAATTAATTTCTCAGGCTAAAACTGCTGGTATCCCTTGTTCTATTTGTGGTGATGCTCCTGCTTTATACCCAGAAATAATAGATGATTTAATTCGGTGGGGTATTACTTCCATTTCTGTTAATGTGAATGCTGTTGAGCAGACTTATCAGGCGATCGCTCGTGCTGAACAACGTTTAATTTTAGAAGCAGCTCGACTCAATAATAGATAATGGATAATGGATAATGGATAATTGATAATTGATAATTGATAATGAAAACTACAACAGGATTAGTAGGTTGGGTTGAGGCAAATAAACCCAACATTAACTATTGTTGAATAAAAGTTTCATTTGAGTACTATTAAAGTTTGTTGTTCCTGTTCAGCAGGATAGCTAAGACAAGCCAAAATATCCTGTTTTGTTAAATAGGGAAAATTTTCTAATAATTCTTCATAAGTCATCCACCCCAATAGATAAGAAAGTACGTCATTTCAGTTATCAGTTATCAGTTATCAGTAACTCTCTCTGCTGGAAATATTAAATCGAATTTTTTGTTCATTCCCTTGAAAAACTAGGCTTGAGACCTTATTTTTTCCTCATAAAAAGTTATTTTCATACCTCGAATACAAGGTTTTCCACTGTGTTTTCCTGGTTCAATAGTAATAATATTTTGTTCTAAAATGACATCTTTATTTGATAGATTAGGATAATTTTATTTTACACAAATCCAAAGATTTTCTAACTATCTTAAAGTAGAAAATGTTGATTTTTCTGGTTGTGAAGCCATCTCCCATTTCCTTAATTACTTGAGTTTATATCATGTCTGGATAATCAGTACTAAAAAAACTTTCTTCTTCTTTTTCCCCTCTTCCCTCCTGACTCCTCTCCTGTTATTTATAACTATTCAACCGAACATGATATTAGACTAAATTTTAGGGTTTTCAAATAATCTACTGATAAGGAAGCAAAACTATAGTCATTCTGAATAAGACTGAGACGAGTGTTTCTTTCCTGGAAAAAGTTTCCACCCAAAAAAGTGTTTCATCCTTATTTGAATTTGAAATGACTATAGAAACTTAGAACCCAAGCTTAATATAAGCCTTAGATATATAATACCCGTTCTTAGAAACCTACGATTATCTATATAAATCTATGATTTTCTCTAAACAATCTGTTCTATTCCTGCTTCAACCTGGCAACGTCAGCGTTATCCAGTCCACAGGCTGACACGGACGAACTGCCCGCCATAGCTAAATTTAACGCTGCATTTCCTACGGAATGCTTCGCAAACAAATCTCGATCACAGCTAAAATTGCAGTGTTCACAGTTAAACACTCTTTCAGATAAATACAGAGACTCTTTAACAAAACCACACCTACTGCAAGTCTTAGAGCTAGGAAACCATCTATCAATAATGATTAGCTCAGAACCGTATAACTCACATTTGTACTCTAACTGTCTGCGAAACTCGTAAAACCCCATATACCCAACAGCCTTAGCTAGCTTGTGATTTGACATCATTCCTGATACATTTAAGTCTTCTATTACTATTTGGCTGTGGTTTTTAGCCAAATAAGTAGTTAGTTTGTGCAATGTATCTTTTCTAATATTAGCTATTTTGCTATGTAGTTTAGCTATCTTAAGTTGAGCTTTTTTCCAGTTGTTAGAGAACTTAGTTTTATGCCTGTTTAGGTATTGCAGTCGAGATAGTTTAGCTTCTAACTTTTTGTAAAGTTTAGCACCATCAAAAACCTCACCAGTTGAGAGTGAAGAAGCGTGATTTTACACCTAAATCTACACCAACTACATCTACTGATTTTGAGGTAATTTGGGGTATGGTTTCTACTTTGAAACTAATAAACCATCTATCAGCTTTTCTGCTAATAGTTACAGATTTAGGAGTTACATTATCTGGCAAGATTTCAAAGGTTTTAACCCAACCAATCCGAGGTAACTTTATACGATTAAAATCGACTGTAATTGAGCCATCCAAAGTAAAACTATCATCTCTACCTTTTTTCTTGAACTTAGGTTGTCCTGAGACTTTATTAAAGCAACGCTTCCAAGCTTCTGACAAATATCTCAAAGCATATTGAGGCGCTGTTTTAGAAACTTCATAGTACCAGCAGTTTTTCGGTTTTACCATTGCCACTAACAGTTTATGCAAGTCAATTGCGGTAGGAAATTTAAGTTTACTTTCAGGATTATTGGAATTGTGATTAAGAATGTTCCTAGTCAACCATAGTCCCCAATTATAAGCATGATATAGAATCCGCTTGAATAGTTATTGTATAGTAGGGAGACGCACCAGACGCACCAGATGGAGAGTAGAAAGAGTAGACAGAATTATGAACATATACTGTATAACCGGATTGTATATGACGGGCTACACCAGCGTGCTTTGCCAGCAAGGTTTTTTGTTTATTACTTGGGTGTAACTCGGTTTTGAATCCTAGTAGCATAAACAGATAATCTCAGATTTTTATAGATAATACCAGATTTTAGCCAACAGTTACAAGCCCTCTCCGCGTCTCCCCCTCTCCGCGTCTCCCCCTCTATTGATATTGATGATATTTCATATTGGGATCAATTCCCTCTCCGCGTCTCCGCGTCTCCCCCTCTCCGCGTCAAATCTTAAAAATTTACCCCTGTAAGCTACTCCCCACTCCCCATTGCCTCCCCTTCCCCACGAGGATCTGCCGCTCCTTCCAACATCCCACTCTCATCTACCACAACAACATTTGCATTACCCCAACCATCTCGGATTACCACATCATGTCCGCGCCGTTTCAATTCATTTACAGTTGCCTCACTAAATCCACCTGTTTGCAACATCAACTTATCTGGCAACCATTGATGATGAAAACGGGGAGCAGATAAAGCTTCCGCAGCATTCATTTTATGTTCCAACACATTCAATACAACCTGCAAAACTGTTGTAATAATTGTACTTCCTCCAGGGGAACCAGTCGCCATAATTAACCTACCATTTTCTGTAACAATAGTAGGAGTCATACTAGACAAAGGAGTTTTTCTCGGAGCTATAGCATTCGCTTCACCCCCCACCAAACCATACAAATTTGGCACCCCAGGAGCAGCAGCAAAATCATCCATCTCATTATTTAACAATATTCCTGTACCAGCAGCTACCACTCCAGCACCAAAACTACCATTAATTGTATATGTCATACTAATAACATTTCGCTCTGCATCCACCACAGTTAAATGAGTAGTATCTGGAGACTCCCATAGATAACGGCTCAGATTTTCTGCTGACTCTGGTTGTACTTCACTCGAACCTCTGACTTGTTTCAGATTAATTTCCTCCCGTCGTTTTTGCGCATAACTCAAGCTAGTCAACTCCTTAACTGGCACTTCCACAAAATCTGGGTCTCCTAAATATTTAGAGCGATCTGCATAAGCAACCCGCATTGCTTCAGTCAATAAATGAATAGTATTAGGATTTTCCCTACCCCACTTTTGCAAATTAGTCTCTCCCACAATATTTAACATTTGCAGTAGATGTACCCCTCCAGAAGATGGTGGCGACATGGCACAAACTCTCGCTTGCCGAAACTTGCCACAAATAGGTTCACGCCATATTGGTGTATAATCTTTTAAATCTGCTAAAGTAATCAAACCTCCCGCTTTTGCCATATCAGTAGCGATCGCCTCAGCAATTTTTCCGGTATAAAAGCTTTGAGGATTTTTAGCTATTGTTTCTAAAGTTTGAGCTTTATCTGTTTGAATTAATAAATCTCCCGGTTGATATACTTCACCATTATTAGTAAATATTTCCCTAGCTGCCGGATTTTTATTAATTACCTCCAACCGTCTTTCCAATCTACTAACGAAGCGATCGCTAACCTCAAACCCATCACGAGCATAACCAATAGCTGGTTGTAGCAATTCTGACCAGGACAACTTACCATAGTATTTATGAACATTATACAATCCTGCCACAGTTCCCGGCACTCCCACTGCTAAATGTCCATCTAAACTTGCTCTTTTGTCTACTTCTCCCTTTTCATTCAGGTACATATTTCGGGTTGCTGCTTTAGGCGCTCTTTCCCGAAAATCTAGAGCTTGAATTTTATACTTTTTCTGAGTTTCCGCATTTTCTGGAGGAGTTCCCAATAGTAAAAAACCTCCTCCTCCAATACCTGCCGAAAATGGTTCTACTACTGAAATGGCAAATGCTGTAGCAACCGCTGCATCTACTGCATTTCCCCCTTTTTCTAACATTAACTTTCCTGCTTCACTAGCTAGGGGATGAGCTGAAACTACTATACCTGTTTGACTACGTTTTAATTCTGCTTCGGGTAGAGATTTTGTGGAGTTTGAAGTACAGCCAAATAGTGATGTAAAAACAGTTAGACAAAATATAAATATTTGACTTTTGATATAAGGATATTGAATCTGAAGCATTTACTATAGCAATCCTAAATTAGTTTGTAATATTCATTCGTAGGGGTTTGGTCTCCAAATCCCATCTTCACTTAGGTTTGGAAACCAAACCACTACAGTTTTTTTCTCAAATCATTTCTTATGGCTATAATAATTTATTTGATAAACAAAAATTGAAAAATATATTTTTATATATTAAACGTCTAGACAAGATAACTAGCTAATCAATTAATTAAATATGTCAAAATATACAAAATTGCCTTAAAATTTTATTAATGACTATTACTATTTTATTACAAAATCATACTGTTTGAGATTTTTGTGGTTGTCTTAGGTTCTGTTCAACATAAAGTAATTCTTAAACTGTATTCAAAGTACAATAAAATCCTCAGATTTTTACCACTAAATCTTGTAATTGTCAAGTAAAAACTTATATAGTTTTAAATTATGGAATGGCAAGAAAATTCTGGTAATTGGGTATTAATACCTTCTCATCCCAAAGCAGTCATACATTTTTTGGGTGGAGCATTTGTAGCAACTGCACCCCATGTAACTTATCGGTGGTTATTAGAGATGCTAGCAAATCAAGGTTATGCAGTCATAGCCACCCCTTTTGTCAATACTTTAGACCATTTAGCAATGGCTAAAAATGTTCTCAGTAGTTTTGAGAGTTGTCTGCATCACTTATATACTACTAGGGTACTTAGAAAAAAATCTCTACCTATATATGGAATTGGGCATAGTATGGGATGCAAATTACATTTACTGATAGGCAGTTTATTTTCTATTCAAAGAGCGGGAAATATTCTTGTATCCTTCAATAACTATGCTGCTCGTGATTCAATACCCCTAGTAGAACAAATATCTGCCCTAGTCAAAGTAGAATTCACCCCTTCCCCACAAATGACAAACCGCTTAATTCAAAAGCGTTATGGAATTCAGCGGAATCTATTGATTAAATTTAACAATGATGATATAGATCAGACACTTCGCTTAAGTGATTTGTTGCGACTACGTTTTCCCAGTATGGTGACACTTCAAAGATTAAATGGAAATCACTTGACACCCTTGGGTCAAGATTTAAGTTGGCCTGTCGGAAAGGTATATACCCCTGTAGATGCGATTGGTCAATGGGTCAAACAAGAAGTTAATCGGGACTTATATCAACTTAAACGTGAAATTCTGATGTGGCTAAATCCATTAGCAAAAGTATCATAGCTTCATACTAGATATCTCCAAAAATAAAAGATGAAATCAATTCAATATCTGAAATAAACAATTTCATTCACCATTCCCTATTCCCTATCCCTTATTCCCTGACTTCTGCAAGAAGTCTACTAGATAATTTCAGATTTATGTATCGCTATGGTCAGTATCATTTTCTTCTGGGGGATGTGGCCAATAATCTTTGCTAATTAATAAACAGTTCCGATTTTCAGAAGTTCGGGTATAACTAAGATGGTCTGCTATTGCATACATTAGTTTTATACCCCGCCCATGATCATCCCAGATATTATTTACATCAGAATGGTTTTGGAACCATTTTGCCAAGTCAAATATTGGGCCATAATCCCAAATTCTAATTTCTGTATGGTCACTAAACATTGTAACTTCAATATCTATGAGTGTTTCTCTAGATAATTCTCGATGCGCATGACGAGCTGCATTAGTAAATCCCTCAGCTAAAGCTAACTCACACTGTAACCAAACAGTTTTGGGAATTGGTGTTTGATGTAATTGCTCAAACCATGACAAAACTTTATCATTTTCTTCGAGGTCTGAACAAACTTGTAAAGAAGCTCTACGAAAAGTTGGCAATTGATCCGAATCTTTGACTTTAGTCACACTTCTATCTTAAATAATTAGATAATATTTCAGGTACATTTTAAGTTATATTGTGGAGTATATGTACAAAATTTATGTAAACAATCAAAATTACATAGTCCTGGTGGTCTACTCACTTTAATGCTGACGTTAGCCGAAATGGTGAATTGTTTAACTGAGTCCATGATGTATAAAATTTTGGTTATTGATGATGATATTGTGATTCAGGAATTACTCAGAAGAGTTCTTCAGAAACAAGGTTATGAGGTAGCGGTAGCAAGTAATGGTGCAGAAGGTTTTGAACAAGCACAACAGTTACAACCTGCTTTAATTATCTGTGACTGGATCATGCCACGACTTACAGGAATAGAAGTTTGTCGTAAAGTTAAGGAAAGTTGTGATTTGTCCACTACTTTCTTTATTTTATTGACTTCTTTAGGGACAGTTCAAGATAAAGTTAAAGGTCTTGATGCTGGTGCTGATGACTTTATTTCTAAACCCATAGAAATTAATGAGCTTAAAGCTAGAGTTAGAGCTGGACTGCGACTACATCAGCTTTCTCAAGATTTACAGACTCAAAAGCAATTATTAGAAACGGAGTTAGCTGAAGCTGCTGACTATGTGCGATCGCTCCTCCCAGAACCTTTAACAAAAGCGGTAAAGGTGGAATCAGAGTTTATTCCTTCCCGACAGTTAGGGGGGGACTGTTTTGATTATTATTGGTTAGATGAAAATCATTTAGCTATATACTTGTTGGATGTGGCAGGCCATGGTTTACGAGCGGCACTTCCTTCTGTTTCTGTTTTAAATTTGTTGCGGTCAAAGGCCATACCTAATATCAATTATCATCAACCTAGTGATGTACTTAGAGCGTTAAATAATACTTACCAAATCACCAGTCAAAATGACAAATATTTTACCATTTGGTATGGTGTATATAATATTTCTCAGAGAGAACTAATGTATGCAACTGCTGGTCATCCTCCTGCTGTATTGATCTCAGACCAGGGTCCTTTAACTCAGGCCAGCAAACTCAAAACTCCGGGAATGCCCATTGGTATGTTTCCAGAAGCGACTTATATAGACAATTCTTGTGTGGTTGAAAAGTCTAATGCTCTCTATATATTTAGTGATGGTGTTTATGAAATTCCTCAGTCTGGAGGTAATATTTGGGGTATAGATAATTTTATTAATCTAATTTTAGAATACAATCAAAATGGTTCTTGTCATTTGGACAAAATTTTGGACTATGTAAGAGAGTTGAATGGTAGTCAAGTATTTAGTGATGACTTTTCGTTACTAAAAGTTGTCTTTGATTAACTTTTTGCAGCTATGCTCAAATCATATTAATTCCTAGATAGAGTTTAATTATTGAGGTAGAGAGTAGAGAGTAGAGATTAATTAAGAGTCAGCAGAAATAGGAGTTATACCAAAGTTGGTTGACAGAATAACAGTAAGTAATTATTTCTCTCATATTTACCAAAACCAGGAGGTTCAAAGCCTCCCCTTTTAATCTGATTAAAAAATATTTAACTCAGTATTTGCAGCCTTCAACTTTAGTCGGAGGTTCACTGATAACTGATAACTGAAATTCCCCCACCCATCCTCAATTTTTCCACTCTATTAACCTAAAACTTCGTACTTTTTTTGTAGTTACAAATACCTTGCCCCAAATTGTATTTGATATTTTGCCACTCTCCGATATTGATTATCAGAAATAGATTATCACCTGATTTTTGCCTCATTAAAATAATCAGTCAAATCTTTTCCTTTTGCCAAAGTATTAATCGGAGAATGACATGAATCTCTTATCCTAATTACCAATAATTATGAAGATTATTGGGATTTCATTAATTGATAATTGATAATGGATAATTGATAATTACAAGAAGGTTAAAACCGTTACAGAATTGAATATCGGGAAATATCCTAGCACTTTTTTTCCCTATCCAAGGGGAGGCTTCAAGGCGCGAATTATTTAATTATTAATAATTAATAATTAATAATTAATAATTGGGTAAGTTTTATTCCTAATCAACAAGAGAAACTATATTAACTTTTAACTAGAATCAATCTAGAAAAATTAGTATTGGAATCAGAAAAACTCAAATATTAATTACCAAATTAAAACCAAAAATTATTTTTTTTCAGATGCAGCCCTTTTTACCTAGAATCATTCAAGAAATATTATTACCTTAGTTAAAAGTTGCTAAAATTAAATAAGGTCTACCTTATTACTTAATATACTTGAATCAAAAATCTAAGATACTCATAATTTTTTTTAGGTTTTGCTTTGAGGTTGAAGATTTGTATTAGGTTCAATAGGAGCGTTTTCAAACTCTTCTCGATTAGGAAATATATCAAAAACTCTATCCATACTTGTTAGTTCAAATAGAATTCTAATTTGCTCATTAATACCACATACAACTAATTGAGAACCGCTGGCCCTAACTGTTTTAAGAGCTAGAACTAAAGCACCTAAACCAGAACTGTCCATGAAAGTTACATCTTTAAAATCTACCAAAATAATATCAGCTCCGGCTTCTACTTGTTCGCTAATCTCTTGGCGAAATGAAGTAGCTTTAGTGCCATCTAAAATACCAGTTGGTTCAATATATTTAACAGTAGTGTTCATATTTTCTCAAAATAGATGTAGTTATTTACTAGGAAGTTGAAGCTAGTATAGATCATTACTCAGCTTAAGTCCAAGTATATCCTAATAAGTTCCCAACTTTCAACAAGATACAAGTCAAAAACAACTATTAAATTAGCCTGAGCTTTTATCTTTTTTTGTTTGATTGATAGGACTAACTTTAGCACGGAACAGTAGTTTCTCTCCTTGCTTATAGCCAGTATAACGAATTTTAACCATTTCTCCCTTGTCCACAGAACCCTCCATTAGCTGATGTAATTGAGGGTCAAAAGGAACTTCTGAGCCAACAACAGCGATAGATTTTACATTCCATTGTTGCATAAGTTGTTCCACTGGACGTATCAAAGGTAATATTTTAACTGCTGCTAGGCGAGGATTTTGTTTTGCTTTTTCCGTTACAGTAGGCCATTGCTGTAGCCAAGATTCTAAAATTTGTAAGCTGGACTGCTGAAATTCCTGTATTAAAATTTGTTTTTGTCGGTCTAATTCTTGCTGTAGATAATGATTTTCTTGCTCTATTTCTGCTCTGGAAGCTTCTGCTGATTTATTGACAAGTTGGGGTGCAAAATTAGTTAATAGTTCTGTTAAGGTTATGCCTAATGCTTGACTAATTTGGAGTAAAATATCTACTCGCATTTGTGCTGCTAGTCCAAGTCGCAATCTAATAATTTGTAGTTCTGAAACCTCTGCTTTTTGACTTAGTTCCTGATAGCTAGAAAGATTTGCTTTTTGCATCAGGTTTTGTAATTGAGTGGCATAATTGACGGAAAAAGACTGATTCATTTGATCACATACTATAGGGAAAAGAGTAGATAAATTAAGTCTATTATCAAATATACCACAATTATTTGTTATGACTAACTATGTGGGTTTTGAAAATTCTCTTGCTCACAGAGTTTAGAAAAGTAGGAAAAAGCTATAAGCTAATAAATTTCCTATTAACTTTATTGGTTATTATATGCTGATTTTTGATGAAAACTTTTTCTCACGGGGTGACAAGCAAGCTGAAAGATAAGATGGAAAGTGAAATTTACATAATTAGGGTTTGCGCTCCAAAGTCTTTTTGTTGAGGTAGGGATTAAAGAGTAGGGAGTAGGGAGTAAGAATTGATGATTTATACTCGATAATTAATTTTATTTTTGATTATCACCAGATGTCTAATACTTTGAAACAACCCTGCCTTTTCCAGCTATCCTTTATAAGAAACTCGTAATATCATGTCCGTTTGTGTCGTTTGTGTAAAAGTCAGCGTGGATATCTACAGGAAACTTAAGTTTTTTTCTTACCTGTTGCCTGTTGCCTGTTGCCTATTTACTATACAAGACCGATGCTACCG
>JBFRWR010000741.1:0-4388 GCA_051439685.1 Trichodesmium sp. | reverse complement strand
CTTGAATTTCTCCAATATTTTCCGAGTCTACCTCAGTTACTTGCTGCCGAGATTTTCCTTTTCTTTCTGTCACCTTTTTATAGTCTAACTCAGTTACTTCCTGCCGAGATTTTCCTTGAATTTCTCCAATATTTTCCGAGTCTAACTCAGTTACTTCCTGCCGAGATTTTCCTTGAATTTCTCCAATATTTTCCAAGTCTACCTCAGTTATTTCCTGCGAATTTTTCCATTTTCTTTCTATCACATTTTCCGAGTCTAACTCAGTTATTTCCTGCCGAGATTTTCCTTGAATTTCTCCAATATTTTCCGAGTCTACCTCAGTTACTTGCTGCCGAGATTTTCCTTTTCTTTCTGTCACCTTTTTATAGTCTAACTCAGTCAAAGCTTCCTTCCTTTTCTCAGGCTTATATCTACCCACCCTAAAGATACTAAAAAACTCAGAAATTGATAAATTTTTCTCAGTTAATAAATGTAGAGAATCCCCATCCGAACATAAATTAAGCTTAAACCTTTGAGCAATAATAGATAATGCTTTCTTAGTAAAAATAGAAATATGTTGACCTTCCTCCAAAGCATAATACCACCAATCATTAGGACAAGGATTATCCGACGGCAATAACTTCGTACTAAATAAAATATTTCTCGTTCTTTCCAATATCTTCTCAAGCTCAACAAAAGGATTTATAAAATGTTCAAACACCTCAAAAGCAGTCACCAATTCATATTTTTCCTCCCCATTTATTCCCCCTTCCCATCCTTCATAAAAAATATTCTCACAATACTTATCATACCCATAAAAATCTAATCCCAAATCACGCATCATCCTGACAAACAAACCATATCCACAACCATAATCCAAAAACTTATCATCAGCATTAAAAAAATTAAGAATCAAATTTTCCGTAATCAAAGAAAAATTCTGATTTCTAGATACCAAACCCACATCACTACTAGCAATTGCCTCCTGATAAGCTTCATCTAACCAATAAGGATTTTCCGTTTGTATAAACCCGCAATTAGAACATTGAAAATAATCAACATTATACTTACTTAAAACCTTAGCAGTATCAAACTTATGAGATACCGAACCACAAACTTTGCAATGAATATTTTGAACCTGTAAACTACCACTAAACATTATTTTCTCTGTAAAATCATCAGCTTGAATATTACGAATAATAGAATCAGGATGATGCAAAGGAAAAATCATTTTCTCCACAGACATATTAGCAAACTTACTATTTACATCTTTAGTATGAGTAGCTGTTGGGCTAAAACCAATATTAGAAACCAAATTTATCCGAGGAATAATTGTTAATTTATTCCGACTCCAACCAGCAAATAACCAAGCATAATCCCAAGCCAAATAATTTTCATAACACTTGGAAAAAATGTTTGACCAATATCTAACTGCGTGAGTATTTTGCAGAATACTTTTTAACTTATTACTATCTCGAAATTCAGGCCATAATTTCATTTTATCATCAAAACATTGCCATGCTCGTCGCCAAGTTGCCCAACCCCAACCATGAAAATAATGAGAAAAATAATAACTATATCCTGTATATTTATTGCCAAACTGAAAATTATCTCCAGATATCGCCATTACCTTTTCATTACTATTATATTTATCTAATAACTCTTGGCAAAACTGAAAAAAAGTCAGATGTGGTAAACAGTCATCCTCCAATATAATTGCTGATTCAACCAGACTAAAAACCCAATTCAAGCCACTAGGAATTCTTCTTTTACCAGTTAAATTTATCTCTGAATAATTAGTTAAAACTTCGCACTTCCAATCAACCAAATCGATTATCTTTCTTGCTGCCATACATTTCTCAAATTCTCCTGGTTTATTATGGCGAGGAGCATCAGCTATTACAAATAATTGAGGAGGCTTTACTTGACGAATTACCTCAAATACTTTTGCTGTTGTATCTGGTCGATTAAATATAATTAGAACTACAGGAGTTGTTAATTGAAATTCAGTCATTTGAGTTATTAGTTTAAATTCAGTGATTAGTTATCAGTTTTTATAGCTAAAGCAAAAGGCTTAAAATTAAGTGATTGGTTATCAGTTATTATGGCTAAACTAAGAGACTTGAAATACTAAAGTTGATCTTGTTCATCTTCAGACTTAAATTTTCAGTTGTCAGCTATCAGTTTCTCTGTCTAAACCAAAAGGATTAAAATACTGAAATTTATCTTTTTCATGTCCTTAAAAATGAAGTTTTAATACCTGAGTTTTTGGTTAACTAATTCTAGCAAGATGTAGGAGATTTAAAAGAATAAAATTTTTCCCAGTTTCGGGTGCTTCACAAAATGAATCTACTATTTCCCCATCCGCAATAGTCAGAAATTCAACCGAGCTACTCCCAGTTTCGGGTGCTTCACAAAATGAGTCTACTATTTCTCCATCCGCAATAGTCAGAAATACTAACAGCTAATAGCTAAATATTGACCTCGATGTTTTATATAAAATATCTTGATAAGAACGTTCCGGTAAAGTCTGATTTATAGAATTAGATAATACCGCAATAGGTTCATATAAAGGTCTTAACCAAGAATCAATAGCTTTTCTATCTCTATAACGTACCTCTATCAACATAAACTTTGGTTGATATCTATCAAAATCAATACCTTGCAAAACATCTAATTCAAAACCCTCAACATCCAACGAAAACAAATCTATATTTTTAACTCCATACTTGTCAAAAATCCCAGTTAATGTTGTTGCTGGAACATTAATTTCATAACTATTATTAATCTTTTGAACTTGACAACCCTTTCTTAAATGAACCTCTTTTTCCACCTCCGACTTCATAGCTCCATCAACAAAAGACATCAAATTACAATAGTGCATTTTTATATAATCCCGATCATAATCAAAAGGCACCAAAGCATAATTTTCCACCACAGACTTAGAGCGATTAATTCTACACTTTTCTGCCAACTCTGGAATTGCTTCTATCAAAATACCTTGCCAGTTTTTGTACTTTTCAAAATATAAAGTGTTGCTTTGACTTATTCCATCATTCGCACCAGCTTCAATAAAAAATCCATTTTCCCAATTTAAGTAACGAGTAAGTTTAAGATCGAGCTGGTTCAAAGCAAATGATTTTTCAACTAAATATGGTTTAATTTCTAATGCTTTTTCCCGATAAATATTAGCCTCAAATAATCTACCTTGTTGCTGTAAAATCTGACTAATACTCCAATATATATCCGCCGACCTGGGTTCAAGAGCAATAACTTTTTGATAGTAAGCGATCGCCTGTTCTAGTTGACATTTTTGGGAATAAATTTTGCCTAACTTTATATAAACTATTGCCAAATCTGGTTGTAATTCTATAGCTTTCTGGTAAGCACGAATAGACTTTTCAATTTTACCTTGAGAATAATAAACATCTCCTAAGTTTTGGTAATTTTCAGCAGCATAAGGTTGATTTTTAATAGCTTCATAACAAGCCAAAATTTGATTATCTTGACTGCCTTGATTTTGATTTTTTCTTGTAGTCATTATCTCACCTCTATCCAGAAAAATACTCAAACAATAAATATTATTATGTACTTGGTAATTTGAAATATAAAAATAAATTATTGCTTTCACTATCCAGCCAGCTTTTGATACTTTTTTTCACATATTTCAGCACATTTAACCCTCTCAATTCCATCAATAATAATCACATCAAAATCGCCATTAGCATAATTATTTATTTCCTCAACATATCTTTCTCTATTTTCTCTCAAAAATAACTTTACATTCTTGGGAATAGAAGCAGAAAATTTGAGAAAATAATCAGAATTATGTTCTACAGAAATTACTTCTTTAACTCTCTGAGCATACCATAAAGTTGATTGTCCGCTCCCATATTCAAAGACTCGAAAATCACTCTTTAATTTATCCTTAATAAATTCAATAGCAGGATAAGAATACCAAGGCAGAAGATTATAATTGTAATCTATTGAATTTCCCTATATTAATGACTTCAGCCATCCTGAAGTTTCTAGATAGTTAAAATTAACCATATTTTTCGATAAGTATAGAACCCCTAACAGTATCTTTGTCAAGGAGTCAGGAGGAAAGAGAATTTATCAAGATTTACACTGAATATGAAGATGAAAGTTTTTTGATACCGAACCCGAGCGGATTTGATATAAGTACATAATAAAGATATCTCCGATAATAACAGAGGAAATCAATTATCCCAAAGAAATCATCAATTATTCGCCTCCCAAGAGAGGTTATATACAATCCGGTTATACAGTATATGTTCATAATTCTGTCTACTTTCTACTCTCCATCTCTCCATCTGGTGCGTCTGGTGCGTCTGGTACGTCTGGTGCGTCTCCCTACTATACAATAACTATTCAAGCGGATTCTATAT
>JBFRWR010000740.1:0-5884 GCA_051439685.1 Trichodesmium sp. | reverse complement strand
TTACAGCAGATTGCAAGTAAATGAGGTACAGTCCTTAATTTGATAAATCCCCACTATTTGAAAAACTGGTATACAAATACCTCCTCGCTCATTCCCATGTCTCCTGCCTCCTGCCTCCTGCCTCCTGTCTCCTGTCTCCTGTCTCCTGTCTCCTGACTCCTGACTCCTAACTCCTGTCTCCTGTCTCCTGTCTCCTACCCTCACCCATAAGACTTTTTCAGCAAACCCTAATTATTTATTTTCAAACAAATAAACATCATCCTGTTCATAACTAAGCTGAAATTCTGAACTAATCTTTAATTTATCTACTAATTTCTGCGAATATTCCTGACTACTTTTCCAACCAGGATGACGGACATTTACTAATACATAATCATATTCTGCTAAGGCTTCATCTCTAGGTAAATTCTCTTCTGCAACTATTATCTTAATTAATTGACGATGACTTAAATGAGGAGTAATTTCAGAAGTAGTTAAAACACCACCTTTTGTCTTCACAAAACTAATTGCTGTTCTTGCTGCTTGCCAAGTATCCAAATAATCTAAATAAATAGACCAAAAATAACCATATTTAGCCAAAGCCAAAAATCCGATACAAGACCAAATAATTATAAATTTTGGTAAGCGATAACTGACAAAATTAGAAATATTTTCGGCTTCATCTGTTTGAGACTTTCGTAAATTCCACAGCCAATACCATAAACCACATTTTCCATCAGCAATAGTATAAATTACAGTCATTAATAAAAATGGCAATATTGGCAAAGAATACTGATGAATTAAATCTCGTTGCGCATCAATATCCGACAGAATATTCATCGCAAAAACTGGGGAAGCTGCAATTAAAGGAGTTAAATATTTAGGAGCAAGCCACCAAATTATCGGCAAATTTAGTAACAATAAATATTCTAAAGTTTTCAGTGAAATTAATCTACCAAGTATTAACTCTGGTCTTAATAAAAAACTTAGTAAAATTTCTGGTATTGAGTTACCTAAATATCTATAACGCCCAACTCCTCCTGGTGGTTTACCATCTTTAAAATAAGGTATTAATGCCTGAGTAGCAATAATAAACCAAGACACACCCACAAATAAAGCTATTGCACCACAGACTCGTTTTTTTTCATAGAAAAACAACCAAAAACCCATTCCAGCTACAGGTAAAGATAAAGCAGCTTTACAACCTACAACCCATAAAATAGCGATAGTAAACCAGATAGTTTTATCTAGTTTTGCTGCTAAAATTGCTCCTAACATTGCTGGTAATGCCATTACCTCTGGATGAAAATCAAATAAGTTGAGGTTAAATATTACTGGGTATAATAAATAAACAATTACTATAGCAAAAGCTTGTTTTTTATTTAAGCCAGAATAACGCGCTAAACCCCAAGTAGGTAAAGTTCCTATTGCTAGACAAATTGCTTGTATTAGTAATAGCCAATAAACTGATGGATAAATTTTATAAAGTAATGCTACGGGATACATTGCCCAAGCAGCATGATTTCCTAAATGATGTACTTCTAAAAAGGAAGAAAAGGGAGGTAAACCTTGACTAATTAAATAGGTAACTTGGTCATAAATTCCCATCTCAAAAGCACTAGATTGAAATAATAAATGACGGACGCTACTACAAATAAATAAAATTACAGCAGCAATGATAGTTATTTTAGATAGAGTAGATATAGAAACAGGTTTTAATTCTTTGATTATTACCATTTTTAGAAAGAAGAAGTGAGTAATACGCTCAAAAACTTTGCTACACTTAATAACTTTATAAGTAACTTATAAGTTTTATCGGTAGGTTGTCAGCTAGAAGAAATAAGTGACGAATATTATAGCAATTATATTTCAGTTTTCACCCAGATTCCTACATCATTATTTACTATGTAGAAAATCACAGGAATTATTCTAGACTAACTCAATTTATTTTTGATGGAATAGATCGGGGTTTACTTTAGGGAGTTACTTCTCCAATCAGTTTAACAATAATTAAGGAGGTAGCATGATATGAGTAGGGTTTATTTAGATACCAGTGTTTATAATCGTTCTTTTGATAACCAAACATAGAATAAAATAGCCTGAGAAACTGAAGCTGTTTTGTTAATTTTAGGGATGATTAAAAATTGAGAGATTGAATTAGTTAACTGAGAACCGATAGAATATCAAAATCTATTTAATTCTAATCTCACCAGACAAGGAAAAATCACCTTTTAGAAGTAAGAAGGAAAGTAGATGAGTCTATTGACTGATAACTGATAAGGGAGTTCCTCCGTTTGTGTAGCATTCCGTAGGAAAGGAGGCTAACTGAAATGGCAACCAGAACAACTAAGGAAAAACAAGTCATTCAAGAAGCACTTTTAATCCTTAAAGATCATTTAGAACCCTTAAAATTTTTCCAATTTGTTGCGGCTTCTAATTTAGGGGAAGAAGATTATCTTGAGTTCAGAGATAAGTTATTTGAACATGAAACCCACGAAAGCTTGTATCAAAAAATTCTTGAATTTAGATAAGCCAAAGAAATAAAGGATAATTGATAATTGATAATTGATAATTAATAATGAAAATTATCTCTAATTAGGGCTTGCTGAATAAAGATAAAAGCATTGATAGGTAAAAGTTTTAACCTTTTTAGGTCTGGAAAAAGTATCTAGTATTCAGATATTTATACTCCAAAATTTAGGATTTTTGACGCATAGTTGAGCAAAAAAATTACTCCCCTACTCCCCCACTCCCTGCTCCCCCGCCCCCTACTCTTAAAAAAAGACTTTTTCAGCAAACCCTAATTATTAATTAGGTGGTGCTACATTGTCATTATTTTTGTTACGAGGTACAACAGTGGGAGCATCTTGCTCCCATATCATGTCTTCCTTTTTCCTCTATATAATTACTATGCAGAACTACTATTAATTATCAATTATCAATTATTAATTCCTTCCTTTGAAATACAATTACATCATTTTCTTTAAAACTTAATTCCCATTCTTGATTATTTGGGAGATTTTCAGAAAGAATAATACCCGCCTCTTTAGTATCCGGCCAAGGATGACGTAAATTCAAAACTACATAATCAAATTCATCTAAATTATCTGGCTCTGTTTGATTCAATAACTTAACTATTGAACGATGAGTAAAATGGGGTGCTAATCTATTATCTGTGAGTACCCCCCCTTGAGTTTTAACATAAGTAATTGCCTCGTTTGTTGCTTGCCAAGTATCAAAACTTTGCCAATATAAAAAGAAATCTGTCAAATTACTAAACAAGATAAATATTAAAGCAGACCATAAAATAATTACGGGAGCATATTGAAAATTTGGGATTAATAATTTCAGGTTAAATTTAGGAATTTCTAACTGGTTTAACCATCCTAAATCTGAATCATTTATGTCATCTTCTGTGGTTGAAGCTGCTGCTAAACAGGAAATTAATCCTAAAAACAAAAAACTAATTGCTGGTAAAGAATACTGATAATTTAAACTTCTCTGAAATGAGACTTCAGATAGTACATTTAAAAAAACTGTGGGGATAATTGGAATTAAACAAAAAAGGTGAGGTAAAACTTCCCGATTTTTCTGAACTAATAGTAATACTCCCCAAATTACAGGTAAAAATAATACAAAAATATATTTGAAAGTTTCCCAAGATAATATCTTCCCTAAAATTGCCCCCGGTTGTAGCAAAATATTAATTATAATCCCAAAAACTGAATCTCCCAAATAACTATAACGTCCGACTCCAGCTACTTCTTCACCACTGAAAAAAGGGATAATTCCCTGCGTCACAACAATAAACCAAAAAATCCCTAAACAAAGAGCAATTAAACCGCAAAATTTACGCTTTTCAAAAGTCAATAACCATAAACCCATAAAAGCTACAGTTAATGATAAAACTGCTTTACAACCTAACACCCAAATAATAGCAACAGTAAACCAAAAAATCCGTTTTAACCTAGCTGCTAAAATAGCCCCAAAAATAGCAGGCAAAGCCATTACTTCTGGGTGAAAATCAAATAAATTGATATTAAAAATGACTGGGTATAAAAGATAAGAAATAGCGATCGCCAATGCGAGTCGTTGATTTAACCCTGCTTGTTTGGCCAAACACCAAGTCGGCCAACTTCCCAAAGCCAAACATCCTGCTTGTAAAAAAAGTAGCCAATGAACATCAGGATAAATCATATAGAATAATCCTAGCGGGTAGACAGACCAAGCAGCGTGGTTCCCTAAATGGTGATACCCTAAAAAGGAAGAAATAGGAGATTCTCCTTGACTAATTAAATACACAACTTGGTCATAGATACCCAAGTCAAACCCTGTAGAGTAGAACAAGGCGTGACGTAAACTACTACAGATAAATAAAATTAAGGTTGCTACAATTATCAACTTCATTACAGCAGGTGGCGGTAGCGGAATTAGACTTTTCAGTTTTTGTTTTTTGCTCTTATTCAAAATGGGTTTAAAGTATATATTTAAAGTTTTCCAGAATATTTATAGCACCACGCGCTAGGGAATAGGGAATAGAGAATAGGGCACAGTAGACTGTTAAAAGTTTCCAGGATTTATAAATGTCAAGAGTTAATTAAGGTAATGCTATACCATAAATTGAATACTTATAGCAAGTATTTTTAGATTTATCCTTAATAATAATGATAAATTTATGTAATAAATTGAATCTGCCAGAAAATATAAAAAAGGGATAGAAAATAGTTGATTAATTGATAATTACTTCTGGAAAAATGACTAATAAAAAATATTAATACTTATCAATAAAAGGCGGTTATAAATAAGGATAAAAAATCAAGCTCGCTATTTCTACTTAAAAATCTCAAATTATAGAAATATATCTACCTAAAATATCTCGACCAGATTTTAAACCCTGAAATTATGACCTAATAATTAAGCGGTAAAGCCTCATTGATAATTTATAATTTACAATTTAAAATTGATAATTA
Source organism: Trichodesmium sp. (assembly GCA_051439685.1). Classification (GTDB taxonomy): domain Bacteria; phylum Cyanobacteriota; class Cyanobacteriia; order Cyanobacteriales; family Microcoleaceae; genus Trichodesmium. The sequence goes on along the minus strand of JBFRWR010000740.1, from coordinate 935 downwards.
AAGAGAGTTTTTAGGTGGGTCAATTACCATTATTAATTATCAATTAATTTACGAATCCTATTCTTTTCAAAGAGAGGTAATTGTTAATTATTAATTATTAATTATTAATTGTTGAACTCGCTCTTAAGACAAAATAACCATAGAATCGTATAGTAGGATTGTAGAAAACTTCTTAAAAAAATATGAAAATAATTACAATCTTAGGTTCTACAGGGTCCATTGGAACTCAAACCTTAGACATTGTGACTCACAACCCAGACAAATTTCGAGTTATTGGGTTAGCTGCCGGAAGTAATGTCGAAATGCTGGCCCAACAAGTCAGACAGTTTCGCCCGCAAATTGTTGCTATTTATGATGAATCTAAATTTACGGCACTAAAAGAGGCCATTGCTGACCTAGATCCTCAACCTAAATTACTTGCTGGCCAAGATGGTGTAATAGAAGTAGCTAGATATGGCAATTCAGAGGCAGTTGTGACAGGTATTGTCGGTTGTGCTGGTTTATTGCCTACTATTGCTGCTATTGAAGCGGGGAAAGATATTGCTTTAGCAAATAAAGAAACACTTATCGCAGCAGGTCCAGTTGTTAATCCCTTAATCGAAAAATATGGAGTAAAATTATTACCTGCGGACTCAGAACATTCAGCAATTTTTCAATGTCTTCAAGGCATACCTAAAGATGGTTTACGTCGAATAATTTTAACTGCTTCTGGCGGTGCTTTTCGAGACTGGCCAATTGAGAGATTATCAAGTGTAAAAGTGGCAGATGCTATCAAACATCCTAACTGGTCAATGGGTCGTAAAATTACCGTTGATTCTGCCACAATGATGAATAAAGGTTTGGAGGTAATCGAAGCTCATTATTTGTTTGGATTAGATTATCAAAATATTGATATAGTGATTCATCCTCAGAGTATAATTCACTCTTTAATTGAG
>JBFRWR010000739.1:0-13885 GCA_051439685.1 Trichodesmium sp. | reverse complement strand
CTCTTTCTTTTGCTGCTTGAATACCCGGACGATAGTCTCGTAAATCATCAGCATTAACTCCATCTACTACATAAGAATAACCTCTTTTTAAAGCCAAAGGTTTGAGAGTATCATGCAATTCACTTTTACAAAAATAACAACGGTTTATGGGATTAGAAGTATAATTTTTATTCTCCATTTCATTAGTATTTACCTCTTCATGGGAAATACCAATAACTGCTGCTTGAATCCGAGCATCTTCCAAATCTTCAGGTAATAAAGAAGGAGAAATAGCAGTTACAGCTAAAGCTTTATTGCCCAAAACATCATAAGCAATTTTTGCTACTAATGTACTATCTATTCCACCAGAGTAAGCAATTAAAGCTTTCTCCATTTGCGTAAATATATTTCTTAATTCTTCTAGTTTTTTTGTTAACATCATCGTTGGTATTTTTGGTATTTATTGTTATAGAATAGAATGCTTCAATTTTTTTGAGGTAGATTTATTTTTTTGTGAATCTTTTCTCTCCAATCTATCTTTTTTTACCTTATATCCCACATTCCCATACTTGTGAGGTACAAAGTTTTTTAACTTTAGGAGAAAGGAGTCAGGAGACAGAAGTTAAATATAAGGTGTATTAGGTGTACCTTATAACTATGGGAAATGCTATATAGTCATTTCAAATAAGGATGAAATACTTTTTGGGCTGAAACCCTTTCTAGGTAAGGAAACACTCGTACCAGTCTTATTCAGAATCACTATAACATTTATCAAAAGTATATAAATCTCCATACTGGTGAAGTCAAAAAAAACTTTATTTTAGGGATTAAGGAGTAGAGAATATGAGGGAATAAGGAGTATAAAATAAGAAAAAAACTGTACCTTACCCTTCTTGATAAACTTTATATTGCTCTACTTAACTGTCATAGAAAAAGGGTGCATCTGATATTTGCAAAAATACTTTTTTCCTATTATCTTTTCCCCGTTCCCTGTTCCCTAAAAGCGATAAATTTTTGGCTTTATTCTTGCATTGAGATGCACCCTATAAAAATTTGTCTAAGTATCAAATTTCCATTGAGACAATAATTCTTATTTTAGAGTTATTTCCTCTTTCTCACTGATTACTGACTGCTGAGCTTTAACCACCTAAAATATGTAGTAAAAATTTGGGAATTTGCTATTACTTAACAAATCAAAATTTTTTCCCTTAGTTGAGCAGCTAAAGATTTAGCAATCAGTTTTTAGCTTTCAGATTCATTATAACTAATAGACATCTCAGAAAAATCTCAGAAATTATACAAAATTAATTACATATTAGAGATTGAATGTATCAGGAAATATAAATTAAGGAGATAGGGAAAAATTAACAGGGAATAGAGAACAGGCAGGAATAAATAAATAATCAACAACTATGATTATTAAAAATATAGGAATGTATCTATCTACCAGATTTCAATCCCTTGAAGTAAGCATTTCCTGCGGAATGCTGCGCAAACAACTATTAGCAGTCAGCAGTCAGCTCCTAGTTTTTTAATGAAAGAAGTAAGCAGTCTTTTAACTTCTACTTGATCAATCATATATCTGACTTATGAAACCATATATATTTATGGCTGGAAATTATAGATTTGTCTAAAAAGCTGATAGCTGACGGCTGAATGCTTACCCCTTGAATTATTACGACTTTCTCTATTTTGGTATCTCTTCGCTATTTTAATACTTATTTTACAAAAAGTCTCTTAGTGCTTATGCAAAATTAATTACACATTTGATTATATATAGCAATCCTAAATGATTTATGAAAAGTAGCCATACATGAAAATTTTGGGAAAATCAAAAGTTTGACGGTGTGTAAACAGCTCAAACAAATATTTGATTAGAGTATACCATTTATGGCTTTTTACGAATGAAATAGGATTGCTATATCTCCGTCCGATATTATCCATAAATTATCAATTCTTTTTCCCTATTCCCTGTACCCTGAAAAACCTTTTCCAAATCCAGTATTTTATTTATCACTTATATTGATAATCCCCCACTTATTCTCAAATATTTCAAAACTCTCGCCTAGCAAAAATAGCAATACTAATAGATAAAACTAACATTGTATATAGCAAAGCATAACCGAAATTAGTCACTAAAGTAGTTATATTTGGTAATAGACCATAAACAGCATCATTTTTCAAATCTAATCTACTTAAATCTGGCAAGACCACATATAATCCCATCATTAACTTTTTAATTCCCGGATTATCAGTTAACTCGCCCAACTGTACCAAATCTCTACTTAAATTCCCCATCAAATATATTCCAAAAGTGAATAAAGTTGCTAAGATAGAACTGCTAAATACACCAAATAGAATTGCCAATCCGGTAAGTAGAGATAACTGAATAAATATAAATATTACAGCTACTAAAATACTACCTATAGGATATGAAATTTGACTTAAACTAAGAATTAACCCATATATTAGAGTCATTGCTGCTAATAAAACACCTAAAACTGCCGATAAACCAAGATGTTTACCAACAATTAATTCTGAACGACTCAAAGGTTTAGCAACCAAAATATAAACAGTACGTTTTTCAATTTCTTTATTTACCAAACCAGTGCCCAGAAAAGCCGTTACAATTAAACCTAAAAAACTAATTGCAGCTAATCCCATATCTAAGATAATTTTCTCCTCTGTACCAACAGATAATTCTGGAATTAACCTCACAGCAGCCACCATTAATAAAGCAAATAAACCTATTAAATAAAGAATCTTATCCCGAATAACTTCCCAAAAAACATTATTAGCAATTATAATAATTCTTCCTACGTTCATAGAATATTTTTTTACCTCCAATTTCAATTATTTCTAATTCAAGATTCAAATCTTTTGCAAACTTTCTTGTTCATTTTCTGGTTGAACAGATTTCTTCTCTACAGCATCACACTCAACATTGCCAACCCGAACTGGTACAGTCTGATTTTGTCCTGTAGAACCTGAACTTCTTTGCCCTACTTTTTCCCCTATTTTACAACTTTTAGTCAAATAATAATCTTCATCTTTTGCTGTAGGACCCTCCCAAAATAATTGTAACTCTAATTCATATCCAGACTGGTTAGCAACTATTGGAGTTTGTAACTTCCATAAATCATCCTCTTTGACTACAGAAAGATTCTTAGTTACCTCATCTTTAATATTTTCTAATCGCAACTTCATCTTAGGTACTGATAAACTCAATTTTTGACTTCCCAAATCTTCATTTAACTTATTCTCCATTAAATTCAGAATTTTCGCACCTCGATAATCATTAATCGCAGGATTTATTAACCTATAAACAAACGTACTTTTACTTAAATCATCTTCCCCCATTGTTGGATATTGTTGCACTAAACCCTGAATCATAAAATATAATCCCAACCAACAACTAACCAAAAAATTAACCAAAATTAAAATGACAAAACTTGACTTTGATAACTGAGAAACCTTAACTTCTGTAGCTGAATCAGGAGAATTTAAAACTAAAATTATCGCGGCTATACATATAGAAATTATCGGCCAACTAACAACAGCTACATACTTCACATTACTTGCTAAATTTTCATATAAAAGGAAACAGATTAAACCTCCCGTAATCCAAGGTGACAAACTTAATTCACCAAAAACAAATGGTTTTTGATTAGCCCGCCAACCAATACCAATTGTCAAACATAACCAACCCAAACTAGAAATAAAATTAATTTCCTCTAGCTTATTACCATCAACCTCCTGAACAATCATTGACACGATCCATAACAATACACTTAATAATAAAAATGTCTGCCAATGCCAAAACTGAGGAGGAAAGAATAAATCTTGTAGTTCCTTGAAAAAACCAAGAATACTACCAAAAAAATCAGTAATACTTTTCCAAATTTCTTTCATGTTAATTCAGACCTCTGCAAAAATAAAATAAATCCTATTGCTAAATGACTGCAAATATGAGCCATTGTAATTACCATAAACTTTGGTGTTCTTAATTCTCCTAAAGCTTGAGATAGATTCATCCCATCACTATTATTCGGAGAATTTTCATTCCATAAATAATCGCACAAATTAAACCCAAGTAACTTAACAATTAATGAAATAAACAAGCTCACAAAGATAAAAATTATAAACAAAGGATAAATACTCCCAATCTTACCAAATAAAATATAAGCCACTATTTGTTTTTCCCACATATTTGGGATGAGACTTACTCCATAAAAAAAGAAAATCCATCCTACACAAGTAGAAATTAAATTCATTACAGTAGCATATTGAACGCTAACTTTTGGTATAAAGTTAAGTCGAAACTGAAAAAAACATGATTCGATGGCAATTACTACCAATAAGATTAAAGACTCAGAAAGAATTGCCCTCAAAGGCAAAATAGTTGAATTCATAATTAATATTCCCGGAAAAAATAACTAAAATACACTGCAGTTTATCTAACTATATACAGCACTTATAACTGCCCGTGAGGTACTTAAACAGTTTCACTAAAGTCAGAAGTGAGTTTTTAGGAATTTAAAACCTCAGTTTGATCGTAATTTCAGCTTATTCTTTTACTTCATCATTTGTGAATTTTTTTAAGTGAATTGGTATTATATTTATGCTTTTAGGGAATAAAGAATAGATAAAAAATATTTCTTATCTATATTCTCATTCTCAGTTGTACCTAATTAGTAAGGAATGTGCTGTAATATCATCATAAGTTGGTGGTTATAAATAAAATATTTGCTCAAAGGAAACAAGAATTTTGTAAATATTTAGGTATTAGATAAACTTTTTCTAGATACAATCTACACTCTACCTCCTAAAACGCAATTAATAATACTAAATTAATATTTAATTTGCATAGAATAAAAATCTATTTATAGAACCCCTAAGCGGCTCTATAAAATTAGCTGGAGAGATGGAGAGATGGAGAGATGGGGAGATGGGGAGATGGGGAGATGAGGGCTATTTTTATACTTTTTTCCCTATTCTATTTCACCGAAATTCTAACTCCTGTCTCCTGTCTCCTGTCTCCTGTCTCCTAATCCTCACTTTTGTAAAGATACCAAATGGGTTCTATAAATTATTTTTCTGATTTTGTGTTTGCTGATTACTCCCTAAAATTATCCAATATCTTACAACTTACAGCAGATTGATATATGCTACAGATTTTGTCTGAGTCAGATACACTTGTGACAGGCAAGATTCTTGTGCTACAAAGGTTTTGGATTTAGGGGTTGCTGGTTAAATCGCAAAGCATTTACAAGAAATAAAGTGCCTTTTTAGACTTGGAAAAAGTACCTATTTTTCAAATCTTGATGCTCAAAAAGGAGCGAATTTTGGGCAAGAGAGTGGCTCAAAAATTACTCCCTTACCGACATTGTATGCAACGTCCCTACCCTGCTCCCTGCTCCTCTTCTCCCCACAAGGGTTTCAAGACTTATGGGTAATGGATAGCTTTGAGGGAGAGGTAATTATCAATTATCAATTATCCATTATCCATTATCCATTATCCATTATTGAAATACCTCAAATCTGCTGTAAAATATTAAATTCTCAAACTTCAGAGAAGTATTCCGAAAAAAGAGAAAAGAAGAATGTTGAATAATTAATACAGATGAAAAGTTTTAAATATGCAATGCGAACTATGTGAAAGGGAGATGAACAGTTTAACAATTCATCACTTAATTCCTAGACAATACACTAAACGCAAGAAAGCTGATCCAGGTGAAACGATAGATATTTGTTCAGCTTGTCATAGACAAATTCACGCTTTCTTTGACAATAAGCTTTTAGGAGAAGAATTGAATACTATAGAGAAACTCAAAAATGAACCAAAAATGCAAAAATTCCTATTGTGGGTGAGGAAGCAAAACCCAGATAGACGAGTACAAGTACGTCACCAAAAATAAGGGATTTTATTGGTTAGAAATACTAATCCTACCGAATTTGATATAGCGTTTCTCAAGAAACGTGAGGTACAGTTGTTTTTCTGATTTGCTATTCCCCATTCCCCCATCTTCCCTACTCCCAAAACAAAGGAATTTTGTACCTCACCAATATGGGAATTGCCATATTAGTACAATAGTAAAAATTTGGGTATAGATAATCTTTTGACAAAAATTATAAATAAATTTAATAAGTTATAAAACTTAAGTAAAATTTATCATAATAATCTACTATACTATAACCAAAAAAAATTAAAATACCTTTAGTTAAAAAAAATTAAGTAAATTATTTTCAGATTATCCAAAAATACAACAAATGACCGTATAAAATATCAGGGGAATTTGTTAAGATAAACATTTTTAAATTGAAGATAGCAAATCCTGAATCTGTGAAGCTCCCAGGTAATACTTGAGGAATAACCCCTATTGAAAAATTCCTTCGGAGGTATTAACAGCAAACTGGGTAATGCAAAAAACTAAAACAGATTAGTTTAGCAAATTATTCTCATCTGCTTCACAAGAATTACCATTAACGGAGTAAATTTCGTCATGTCATCAGAAAATTCACGGCAAAAAAACTTGGAGGTAATTTCTCAGAGACCTTCTACAAATACAATAAATGACAATAGTAGTTCTCTCGCTAATGCAGAAAAACTCAATACTAACTCAGAATATCCTTTAGAAAAAGATTCAAACAATACCTCTACCTTAGCAGTCCAAGAAGCAGAAAAATCTGAAAAAGAAATAAAAGTTAAACGCAAAAGAGGTCCAAAAACTTATTGGGGATGGCAACTAATTTGGTGGAGTATAGCAGCTAGCTTTGGCATTACAGGTGGTGCAGCACTTCTGTGGTTACTGGTTAACCCGCCCCAACCAAACTGTGAACAAATTTCTCCATTATCAGCAGACGGAGAGCGACTTTATTGCGCTCACAAAGCTGCTGAGTCACAAAACTTAGAAGAATTAGAAAAAGCTTTAGCTTTAGTCAAAAGTTGGCCAGAAGAACATCCTCTTTATCAACTCGGTCAACAAATGACAGGAGAATGGACAAAACTAATTATTGCCGTTGCTCATCAAAGAATTAGAGAAGGTAACTTACAAGCAGCTTTAGATACAGTAGCCAAAATTCCTAAAGAAAGTCCAGCTTACTCCAGAGTAGAAGAAGCAGTAGCAGATTGGAAAAAAGAATGGGCAGAAGGTGAGTCTCTCTATAAACAAGCTCAAGCAGCTCTCAAAGCGATGGACTGGAATAAAGCCTCCGCTTACTCCCTAGCAATTTCAAAACTAGATAATGTTCACTGGCAAGATACTAGATATCGAGAGTTATTGCAGCGTATGGCCTTAGAAAAAAAGGCTTGGCAAATTCTCAAAGATGCTCGTTATCTAATATATAGGGAAACAGCAGATGAGTATGGAGAGGCGATCGCCCTAGCTAGTAAAGTAGACAAAAACCTCTATGTTTGGGAAAAAGCCGATCAAGACATCCAAAAGTGGGGTCGTAGCTTAATTGAAATTGCCACTGAGGAAATTGAGGACAAAGACCTTAAGGGAGCAATAGCAGCGATCGAATATATTCCTTCAAATCACAAATTGAAAAAAGAAGCCCAAGATTTAATATTATTAGGTCAGGCTCAAGCCGTAACTTGGGACAAATCAGTAACAGGCGCTCAAACTCCTCAAATGATAGCCCTGATAGAAGGAAAAGCAGCAGCAGCAAAAATTACTTCAGATAGCCCCTACTATCAACAAGCACAAACTAAAATTCAGGAACTCCAACAACAATTAAACGATTTAACTCATATCCAGCTAGCCAACGCGATCGCCAGTGTGGGTCAACCAGCAGCATTAAATTTGGCCATAGACCAAGCTCAAATGGTTGGTCTCAAACAACCGAAACGGATTGAGGCCCAAACTTTAGTTGCTAAGTGGCGCAAAGATATTCTGAAAATAGAAGACAGACCTTACATAACCTTAGCTAAACAATTAGCCCAACAAGAGACTGTCGATAGCTTTAATTTAGCGATTAAACAAGCGAGTTATGTTTCCTTGGAGCGTCCACTGAGAATAGAAGCTCAAACTCTAATAGCTGAGTGGAACAAACGAGTCCAAATTATTGAAGATTCACCATTCTTAGCAGAAGCTAGAGCTTTAGCAAAAGAAGGAAAACTCGGCCAAGCTATTGATGTGGCATATCAGATAGAAAGTGGGCGTGCTTTGTACAAAGAAGCTCAGGATGAAATTTATAAGTGGACTACAGAGCTACAAATTGCTCAAGATCGGCCTATTTTGAATGATGCCTATAGTTTAGCCGAGCAAGGTAGTTTGACTGCGGCGATTAATACAGCTTATCAAATTGGCTATGGACGCGCTCTGTATTATGAAGCTCAAGGGGCTATATCTCGTTGGGTGGCTGAAAGAGATGCTATTTGGGCAGCACAAGAAGCTGAGGCAGCTAGGAGAAGACAGCAGTATCAACCTGCTCCAGCACCTAGCCCACAATATTATTCCCCAGCACCTAGTCCCCAATATTATTCTCCAGCACCCCAGAGGTCTTATTCTCCAGCACCCCAGAGGTCCTATTCCCCAGCTCCTAGCTACTCAGCCCCAGCTCCAGCTCCAGCTCCAGCCCCAGCCTCCAGTTCAGATGCCTATTTACTACAAGAATAATCAACCAGTTAAGATTTAAGATTTAATGAAGATATTGAGAAAACTGTCAGTTTGATTTTTTTTTATATCATGTCTGGATGATTAGGTATAAATCAAATATTTGGTGTGGATAGGATATACAGCAGATTTCGGGCAAATTAGGTACAAAGTAAATTGTGAAAATATTGCTGTGCGGGCATCTTGCCCGTTCCAGGGTATACCTCATAACGCGCAGAAACCGCTGTATTTTAATTTCTCCCCTACTCCCCTACTCTTACAAGGGTAGGTTTTTTACCTTTGATGTCAAAGAAGTGTGGGAAGAGGGGGAAGTGTGGGGAGAGGGGGAAGTTTTTAGAGATTTATCGTATAAAAAGGTACATTGAATTGAAATTTTATACTGAATAAAAGTGATTACTCACCCCTTTGTTAAAAACCTACCCCTGTGAAACTCCCCTACTCCCTTACTCCCCTACTCCCCTACTCTCCTACTCCCTTACTATCTTAATTAGGGTCTACTGAAAAAATTGGTTGGTAGGGGTAGGACACGGGGACACGGAGAAGGGGAGACGCGGAGATGCAGGGAACAGGCGACGGTTTTGGCCATTTGAGATGAAGGAATTTTCTTGAATTTCAGCAGAAAATTTTAACTTTATGAGTGTCAAGCCTAATTATAAGTGTTCAACCAGACATGATATTACTGGTAATTATATTCTCAAATATCTCTATCTAAAAGTTAATTTATGAATAGTGAATCAGCATTAAAATTGCTGCTCATTGATAATCACCCTATCTTTCGGATGGGGTTAAAATTTTCCTGTGAGCAATTTACAGACCTAGAAATAGTAGTTGATACAGAAGTAGGGGAAGAAGCCTTAAAAATTATTCAAGATTTAATCACAAAAGAGAATAATTTTTTGGTTATTTTAGATATAGAAACTAATAATTTACCTTCTATCACAACAAAGGAAGTAACAATTTCTGGTATAGACTTTTGTCAAAAACTGAAAACTTCATACCCTGAGTTACCAATATTATTATTAACATCCTTACAAGATACCTCATTATTAAAATTACTAAGAGAATTAGGTGTTAATGGTTATTGCCGAAAAGGAGTAAGTGTTGCTGAGTTAGTAACTATTATTCGGCAAGTAGGAAATGGTGAATCTTATTGGGTGAATATTTCTCCTCCAGAAAAGGTAGAATCAAATTCGATAAAACCAGCAAATTCAGATATCAAATTGCAAACAAGAAATTTTTTAGATAATCTCCGCTACAAGGTTTGTCAGTCAGGAATTAAACAAATAGATTTTTCTCTCTCAGAAGTAACATCTCAACTAAATGAGAGTAGGAAAAAATTTGATAAAAATAATTTAACTTCGATACTTAATGTAGCAATAAGTTCTGGGCAACAACGGGAGTTACGGACAGCTAGATGGATACTTAGTCACTTGTCTCCTAAGTCTTTTAATGGTACTCATCAAGAACAGTCAAAAACAGATTTTAATCTAGATAATTTATTTGATGCAAAACTGTTAGATATTCAAGGATTACAAACGAATAAACACAATAATTCAGTCAACAATGATGAGCAAATTATACTTAGCATAAATTCAGAAGTTATTTCTCCAAATTCTCCTGAAGCAATAAATGTACAAACAGCATTATTTGAGGCAACAATAGCTAAATTAAACTCAAATTTAATTAACCTCAGCGGATTACCAATAGAAATTGATATATTGCGAGGTTCCAAGAAACAAGAACTAATTTATATCGCTTTATGTAAATTTGAAGATATTCTTGATGAGCTACGTCTTGCTTCTATTTTACCCACAGAAATAACAACACAAAGAAATGAGATTGTACATAATCTATGGGAACTTACAACCAAAATTTTTTTTAGTAAAAACTATCAGCTAGAAATTAGTAATGGCTCAATTATAACCAACTATTTCTCAGAAAAAATTAAAGTAGAAGTAATGCCCGTATTATTAAATGAAGCAGATAATGTACATAAATTTATTCTCGATCAAATTCCCTTAGTTGACGAATTAATAGCCTATTTATTATTTGCAACTCCTTTAGTAATTGATAATGTCTCTTATGGATTAGGTAGTCCTGAAGCCATGCAGCATTCTGAAGCATTATTGCAAAACTTATTAATTTCAATTGCTAATGCTGTAATGCAGCCTTTATTAAATAATTTTGCTGATGTCGAAGAGATTAAAGAAGATTTTTATAATAAGCAATTACTATCAACACGAGATATTGAAAAATTCCGTAATAGCTTATCTTGGAGATATCGTTTAGAACAATATGTAGGCAGACCAAAATCAATTTTTGAGAGTAATTTTCCCTTATTTGTCTTGAATGAAATAGGTATTAAAAAGATATATATTTATTCACCACGGAGACATGAATTAGTAGAACTTTCAGGAATTCCATTGACAGTAACATTACTGTTAGAAACTCGTGATGCAATAGCTCCTGGTATTCGTGCGACTGTTTCTTTTATTGGTAGTGGAGTTGTGTATTTATTAACTCAAGTAATTGGCCGTGGTATTGGTTTAATTGGCAGGGGTATTATTCAAGGTATTGGTACATCTTTTCAAGATGCTAAGTTTGGCAGAAATAATAATATGGGAGAACCAAAAAGAAATTATAAAGGGGAGACAAGGGAGAAGCGGAGTATCTAAAAGTTATTTATTTTTTTCTGGATAAAATATTTTTGAAAGTATAGTCTTAAGTTTAAGGGAATAGTTCATTAATTGATAATTGATAATTACCTCTCCCTTTTATGGAGAGGATTGACAAATAAGGAAAATATTTATTTTTTGCCCCTTCAAAGGGGAGGCTTTAAACCTGATTATCTAATTATTTAATTGTTTAATTATTAATTATTTTGGTACTAGGGAATAGGGAACAGGCAAGAGTTTCAGTTTTGTTATCTACTTTTTGATTTTTTACAACCTATTTACCATTGCTATATATAGTGTTTTTGTTATCAAAATGCGTAAGTCATAATTCTATATCTAACGGCTATTTGTGCAAAATTGTGTAGGAAAAGCTGATAACAATCCTATTTTATTTGTGTAGAAAAATCTTACCGTTTTGAGGGAAAAGGGAATAGGGAATAGACAAAAGTTTCAGTTTTTGATCTATTTTTGATTTGTCACAACCTATGGGCAGATTGCTATAGCATTTTCAAATCAGATGTAAATCTAGATTGAGTTTTTGGTTATCAAAAATCTTGTCTTTAGTTCCCATTAATTCTTGTGGAAAGCTAGTATTAAATTCTGTTTTTCCTTATTTACTATTTCCTGTTCCCAGTTAAGTGTTCCTTTGTTAATAGAACTAGGTTTCCGCATTGAAAATGAAAATGCTATAGCAATCCTATTTTATTTTTGTAGAAAAATTTTACAGCTTTTAAGTAACAGCAAACAAACAGGAGTTTCATTTTTTTTTATCTACTTTTTGATGTATCACAACTTATGGGCAGATTGCTATATATAAATCCTATGATAATTAAGTATTCAAGCAAAATGAATTGTATATTTGCTGTTGAGGTTAAGTAGATAGAGCAAATTATTTTTAATCTACTTATCAAAGTATATATAGATAGCGTTTCTCAAGCACGATGAACTACAATTATTTTTCTTATTTTTTTACTGATAACTGATAACTGAAATGACTGCCGATTCTCTCATCTTTCCTGCTCCCCAAAACAAAGGAATTTTGTACCTCACCAGATTGTTATAAATAGGGCTTTCTCATTAAATATCAAACCATTTACACATAAAGTTAAGTGTCATTTTAGGTCGTGAAAAAGTACCAAATTTTCCGTTTAAATTGCTCAAAAAGTGAGCATTTTGGAGTAACGCGAGACAGAAAAATTAAGGAGCAATTATTCCTCCAATTTTCTCTGTCTTATCACTCTCCCGACACTTCCCACACTTCCCACACTATGCTTTTTTCAGCAAACCCTAAATACATTTTTTTCCTACTCCCTACTTCCTATTCTCTGAAAATGTTAAATTAATTTTGTAGAGGTACTTATAATTATTCAAGATAGGGAAAATAATTACCAATGAAAAAATATCAACTTTCTCAACAACACCTGAACTTACTTACAAACTGCCCCCGTAAATTCCAACATTTTTACCTAGATAATCTCAATTTACCAATAACTCCAACAGAACAAGAAAGACTAAATCGAGGTAGTCAATTTCACTTATTAATGCAACAAAGAGAATTAGGATTACCCATAGAATCTTTGATGTTAGAAAATCAAGAAATGCAGAATTATTTCAACAACTTTTTTGAAGCTGCACCAGAAATTTCCAACTCTCAAACTCCAGATAATTTAATTTTACGTCAAGCTGAACATACTCGCAGCATTAATTTCAATGGTTACATCTTGACAGTTATTTATGACTTATTAATTGCCGATATTGAACAAGCACAAATTTTTGATTGGAAAGCTTATAGCTATCCTCAAAACAAAAAAAAATTAGCTAAAAATTGGCAGACACGCCTCTATCTTTATACCTTAGTTGAAACTAGCAATTATTCACCAGAACAAATTTCTATGACTTATTGGTTTATCAAACCCAACAATCAGGAAAAACCCTATAAATTAGAGTTTTATTATAATCACAAAGAACATCAGAAAACTCAACAGGATTTAAGACAGATATTAGATAAGTTAACTGACTATTTAAAAAATTACCAGCAAGAGGGAGAAAATTTGCCACAAAAACCAACTATTGATAATTGCCAAAATTGTCAGTTTGCATCTCGCTGTCAACCCTTTTTCGGAGTTGACGAACAGCAAGAAAATATTAATTCTGCCGATATTTCTACTAATGTAATCTGGAATTTAGATAATATTCCAGAAATATCAATTTATTAAACTCTTGCTAGACTGAAGCCATACAAATTAGTAGAAAAAATATCCGATATTAGCCTTCACCAAAAAATAGGGAGCCTCACTTTTAAGAAGATGAAAGTAAAGAATATTTAGGGCTTACTGATTATAGCAACCGCCAAGGCGGTTAGGACAATTAGTGCGAGCATCTTGCTCGCGTCATAAATCATCATAATTACCCGATGTCCTAACTATAGTGGCTACTGCTATAAATCTAAAAGTCTTTATCTGTAAAGGTTATAGTCTTTTTTCATTCAGAAAAAGTACAACAATTCTTGCTAAAACTACCAAAAAGTCAGGATTTTAGGCAGACCAAGGGTAGAAAAATCTCCGAACAATTATTTCTCTGATGTTCTCTGTCTCCCCACCCTCCCCACACTTC
>JBFRWR010000738.1:0-4528 GCA_051439685.1 Trichodesmium sp. | reverse complement strand
TTTTTATATTTTGTGTTGTTGTTTATATCAACTCCTTTTCAACCGTGATAGATTGGATACGGCGCCGCCGGGGCGCCCCCCCACCCGCCCCTACAGGGTTTTGCTTGTGACGTGAGGTCATCAATTTGAAAAACGCTGTAAGTATTCAGAGCTATAATAATAATAAGAGATTGATAGTCCTTAAAATTTCATCTTTGAATATCAGGAGAGAATAATGGTAGCAGTTTCTAGCAATAACCCCAACGATAAAAGATTTATTGTCCCCTCCAATCAATTTACTGGAGTTGTTAAAATTGAAAATACCAGTACGGGAGAAATTTGCACAGGGGCGCTGCTAGCTGGTGATGGCCTTCATATTCTGACGGTTGCCCACTGCTTTAATAATCAGGATGATTCGGCTAACTTAAATCCCAATTCTAGTGACTATAAAGTTTTCTTTGAACTAGCTAATGGCAGGTTTCAGCAAAGAGGTGTCAAACAAATTTTCGTTCATCCTGATTGGACTTCCGATACATTCAGCAATAATGATATTGCTATTATTAAACTCTCAGCTAAAGCTCCCAATTTTGCCAAGGGTTACGAAATCTATCGTGATTCTGATGAGCTTAATCAAATTTTTACCCGCGTGGGTTACGGTTTTTCTGGAACAGGTGCAACGGGTGCAAATAATTCTGGCGAGTCCATCAAGCGCTTTGGGAAAAATATTTATGACGCCTTGGGTGACATCTTTGCCGAGTCTCCTGTTAAACATACAACAATTCTACCAGGTACACAGCTTGCCTTCGATTTTGATAGTGGCAAACCAGAGAACGATGTTTTTGGTCAAGAATATGGGTTGGAACAATTGGGAGTAAACTTAGAAGTCAATTCTACTGCTGGAGATTCAGGCGGTCCGGTATTTATTGATGGCAAAATAGCTGGCATCACATCCTATGGTTTTTCCCCAAGAACAAAAGGAATAGATGTGGATAATATTAGTGGCAATTCCAATTTTGGAGAGTACAGTGTTGATACAAGAATTTCAGCTTATGCTGGCTACATTGACGAAATTATTAACCGTTCAGCACTCAAGCATCGAAAACTCAAAGGAACTAGGGGGAATGATACTTTGAAGGGTACTGGTGGTAATGATACCCTCAATGGATATTCTGGGAAAGACAAACTTTTGGGAGCTGCTGGTAAAGATATATTAATAGGTGGGCGTGGGAACGATATTTTGTTAGGGGGAAGGGGTAAAGATAGACTCAAAGGAGGCAGGGGAAACGATCGCCTGAATGGTGGTTCTGGCAACGATCAACTCACAGGCGGCAGCGGTAACGATAACCTTAACGGTAATGCTGGCAATGATAAACTTACAGGCGGCAGCGGTAACGATCGCCTGAATGGTGGTTCTGGCAACGATCAACTCACAGGCGGCAGCGGTAACGATAACCTTAACGGTAATGCTGGTAACGATCGACTCACAGGAGGTGGTGGTATAGACCGTTTTATCTTTAACACCAATAAGCAATTTCAAACAAAGGATATTGGTATAGACAAAATTACTGATTTTTCTCAAACACAAGGAGATATTATTCTCCTAGATATGACAACTTTCACTGCTATTAACAGTGACTCAGGAACTGGCTTTAGCATTGCAGATGAATTTGCTACAGTTGTGAATGACGGACAAGCAGCAACTGCTGATGCAGTTATTGTCTATAATAGTAACAATGGTAATTTGTTCTATAATCCTAATGGTAACGCAGCAGGTTTTGACAATGGCGGTCAGTTTGCAACTTTGACAAATACTCCATCCTTAATCGCAGAAGATTTTTTCCTTAGAAGTTAAATCACCACCCGCTAAAATGCCTTTTTCTATATCTCAAGATTGCTGAATCCCTTTTATCATCTAATATCAAATCCGTTGGCTTCTGAGTAATATACCGTTTCGTCAGTCATGGTCAAAACTCACCTTTTGTAGGGGTTTGGAGACCAAACCCCTACAGCATTTAATTCTACCGATGCTACCGGATTTGATATAACTTGAAGCCCTATAACACAGCCTACTCGACTGATATAATATTAAAACTAGCAAGATGATGAAGAATGCGTTCGGCAATTTGTTTGCTCAGAATAGCTTTTGGAATTAACTCATCCGCACCACTAGAAAATACTTCATTAGGCAGATCTGCACCTGTATGAATACTGAGATACAATACAGGTAATTTACACCAGCGAGGATCGCTCCGCAACACTTTGCACAATTCAATTCCGCTGAAAAAAGGCATTTCAATATCCAGTACCAGTAAATCTGGATTAACAGCTTGGAGTACATCCCAGAATTGCCGAGGATCGTCTAAGGTGGTTAATTTGAACCCCCAAGGTTCCAATAAATCTAGTAAAACTCTCAATAATTCTACATCGTCGTCTACAATCATTACTTTTTTGCCCCTAGCAGAACGTTCTAGAACTTGTTGGCAAAAATAGATTGCTTGAGATGGAAGAATGGGTTGTTTTAGGTATAAAACACTTCCGTATTGAGTGACAAATAAACGGTCTTCAAATCTGTCGCGATCGCCAATAACAATTACTGGAATTGATGGTACGAGTAAATTAAATTCGGCAATGAGGGATAAACGCTCCTCTAATTCTTGGGAATTAGCTATTGAACTAGCTAAAGATAGTCTGATGATAACAACATGGGGAAGTTGAGTATATTGTAAACCTTCTAGCCAAGTTCTGGCTGACTCTGAAGTGGTAGCAACTACCGTTCTAATTCCTTCAGCAGTCGCTTTTTGGGTTAACAGTTCAGTAAATTTTAGATCGTTGTCGATAATTAATAATAAAGGACTATCTTCTGTAAGTCGGCAGGATATTTTGTCAGATGAATTATCTTCTGTAAGCAGTTGTAGACGTAAATCATCTAAAATATTTTGAAACTCTAATAATAATTGTTCTCTTTCTTCCTTACAGTTTCTTTGCAAGAGTTGTTCTAATTCATTAGCTAGCTCAGAGCTTTCATTGAAACCAAAAATGTGCAAAATTTCTGCAAAAGTATGAGCAATTAACCTAGCTTCTTCTAATTTGCTGGGAGTGAGAGCGTCTGCTTTCCAAGTTTCGATAACTTCTTCTAAAGAGGTTAATTGCTGTTCCAACTTGTTCTGATATTTTTCCCAAGCTGTATTCAGACAAACTAAATTTTGTGTGTTCCGCTCATCTTGACTTTCAGATGAAAACTGTACAAAATTATCCTCTAATTTGTGTGGAGGTAAAGACTTTAAACAATATCCTCGCCCTCTGATTGTCTCTATAGGATCTTCAGGTAAACCAGCTTGTTTTAATTTTTTGCGCAAGTGTCTCAGATGAGAGCGAACTGTCGCTTCCGAGGTATATTCTAGGGAAGACCATAAACTTTCAAGAATGTCTTCAATACCAAAAACTTCTTGCCTATGGTGCATGAATAATTCCAGTAACTGATATTCCTTAGCCGTTAGCAAAATCAAATGTCCTTGATAGGTAACTTGACAAGTAGAAATATTCAGTTCTAAATCTCCCCAAGTTAATAAGGGCGCGGAGTTAGACTTGGAGCGACGCAACAAAGCTCGAATCCGAGCAGTTAATTCTTCGATATCAAAAGGCTTGCAGAGATAATCATCTACTCCAGCATCAAGAGCTATAATTTTTTCTGTGGTACTATTGCGGACTGTCATTAAAAGAATAGGCATATGATACCCATGACTTCGGAAACGCTGACACAAACTAAGTCCGTCGAGCTTGGGTAAACACCAATCAAGGATAATTAAATCGTAAGGATAAGTTGAACCATAAATCCATCCTTGTTCTCCGTCGGTAACAGTATCGAGTGCATAATTCTTTTTTGTCAGAGTTCTGCGGAGTAAGTCAATTAAAATTTCATCATTATCAATAAGTAACAATCTCATATGAAAGTGATTTGGGAGCTATTGTAGGGGCGATTAGCTAATCGCCCCAAGATATAGCGGCTATGCGTAAATCCTGAATTAATTAAACAGTGTCAATTACTCAGAAGGACTCTCACTCTCTTGTTTGAATGCCTCAAGAGGAGTAATATTGACGATCTTGCCTCCCATACGACTAATGCGCAACATTTCCTCGTTCATCCGATCATAAGGAACTTGAATAAACACATTACTACTGGTACGAAAAGGATAAGTATTGTTATCATTCTCAGTATTTTGTCTTAATTCAGTTACCTCATAAACAAAAATACGATTTTTTGAGGGTGAACTGGAACTACGACTCATTAAAGATTTTCCCAACATAATTTTTAAACTCCACTAATACTTTTATCCTACATTCCACACGACAAAATGTAGCATGAAAAACAGGAGACAGGAGACAGGAGACAGGAGGCAGGAGACAGGAGACAGGAGACAGGAGACAGGAGACAGGAGACAATTATATTGGTCAATAGGAGTAACTAATTGAGTATTTATGCTTAATATTTTCCTGATAATCTGACTCCTGAGAAAGGTCATAGTCTAGGAGCCAGATAGTATAAATACCT
>JBFRWR010000737.1:0-7066 GCA_051439685.1 Trichodesmium sp. | reverse complement strand
TTTGCTTTTTATCCATATCTAAAACACTAGCTGAAACTGCAATAATAGGAATATTTTTTACTTCTGGCAGGCTCCGAATCTCTTGAATTGCTTCAAATCCAGTTTTCACAGGCATGACTAAATCTGTCAAAATTAAATCTGGCTGAAATTTTTGAGCTAAGTCTATTTCTTCTTGACCATCTACACCAAGAATTATTTCAAAACCCAAAGGTTCGAGCATATTTTGTAGCACTAATAGATTTTCTTCTTTATCATCTACTACTAGAATTTTTCGTTTTGTTCCTTCATATTCAATAATGCGTCCTCTTGTTTTGGCAGGAGTTTTGATTGAGGAATTAACTATAGGTAAATTAACTTCAAACCAGAAAGTTGAGCCTTTACCAAATTCACTTTTAACCTGTAGTTTACTTTCCATTAATTCCACTAACTGCTTAGTAATGGCTAGTCCTAAACCTGTTCCTTGTTGTCGATGTTTAGTCTCTCCGACTTGTTCAAAAGGTTGAAATATTTTCTCTAAATTTTGGGCAGTCATGCCGACTCCAGTATCAATTATTTCAAACTGAATAGTTGCCTGATTAGTTTCTGTTTCTATTTGATTAACATTGAAAGTTACTTGACCATTATCAGTGAATTTTACGGCATTTCCTAATAAGTTTAATAGTACCTGACGTAGACGTTTTTCATCTGCTTGAATGCCAGTTGGTAAGTGAGAATCTAGTTCATATTTGAAGAGAATATCTTTTTCTAGGGCACGCATTTTAATAATTCCTACGATACTTTCTAGGAAAGAAATAAAATGAAGTTCACTGGGATAAAGCTCCATTTTTCGAGCTTCTATTCTGGATAAATCTAGAATATCGTTAATTAGGGTTAAAAGGTGATTGCCACTATTATGAATAATATTTAAAGCATTTTTTTGAGTAGGGGTAAAGTTGCGATCGCGCTGGAGAATTTGAGCATAACCAAGAATACCATTTAAAGGTGTTCTCAGTTCGTGACTCATATTTGAGAGAAATTCACTTTTTGCTTGATTCGCTGTTTCTGCTACTTGTTTAGATTTTTTCAGTTGTTTGTGTTCAAATGATTGTATTTGCCAGAGAATAATTATCATCATTATTGTTAATGCTATTACTACTAGAGCAATCAGGTTAAGAGGTCTCAGTTGAGATTCAATGTTGGCGCGGGGAATGACGAGAGCAACTGACCAATTAGCCTCTTTTAGGGGCAAATATGCTACATATTTGGAAATTCCATTTATTTTTATTAGAGAAATTCCTTGTCTTGTGTCAACCATTTTTTGAGCAATATTTGCTAAACCTTGGTCTGTAGAGTTGAGTAAACTGGGAGCAGGTTTTTCTAAGGTTGACATTAACTCTGAGTCTGGATGAACGATCGCTTCTCCTTGAGAATTGAGTGCAAAAGCATAACTGTGTTTGCCATAATCTAAACTATTTACAATATCAATAACTTTGTCAATATCAACTACAGCATTGGTTAAACCAATAACTTTTCCCAATGGTTTTTCAGGTTCCGGGATGCCAGAAAAAGTAGGCGCATTAAAAGCTACTATTCTTTTACCTTGAGGAATACGAGCAATCAGAGGGTCTGATAAAGCTGTTATACTTTCATTAAAAGCTTCTTGAACGTGCTTGCGATCTTTGAGGTTAACGACTCCATTAGGTTGTCCCTCTACTGTAGTGTATAAAAAAGCATCTATATCGATCATTCCTAAATAAAGAAATTCAGGCAAGCGTTTTTCTTCTGCTTGCAAATAAGGCTTAATTTGAGACCACTCCATAGTTCGGAAGATGGGATTATTTGCTATTGCTTCGAGGGAAGCTTTTTTGTTATTTAACCAACTATCAATTTCATTCACCCCTTGCTGTACTTCTAAAAATGCTTTCGATCTTAAATTATCTAAAATTAAATTCCTCACTATTTGATAGCTGAAGTAAGCAGTAAAACTAACAAAAAATGTCGTACCAGCAATAATTACCCGTATCCAAAAATTACGAAATGATTTTTTTTGTTGAGGCTCTGATGAATCCTGTTGTTGATTTTTTTTAGTTAAAAAAAGCATTTTTATTTTCCTTGAAAATTATATGAATTAATCATTTAACTCAGAATTATTATCGTGAAAAATTGGCAGAATAATCGTAAATATTGTACCTTGACCAATTTTTGATTCACAGAAAATTTTACCCTGATGTTTTTCTTCTACAATTTGGCGCGAAATAGCAAGTCCTAATCCTGTTCCTTTACCCACTGCTTTTGTAGTAAATAGGTGGTCAAATATTTGGCTTTTTGTCTCCTCTGACATTCCATGACCATTATCTTTAATTTTAATCATTACTTCCTCAGAATCTAGACTAATTTGAGTTGAAATTTCGACGATAAAATCATCTTTTTCTGCCTCGTTAGTCACTTCATCAAATACATCAATTGCATTAGCTATTAAATTCATAAAAACTTGATTTAGCTGTCCTGGAAATCCTAGAAGTTTGGGAATATTTCCATAATTTTTGATGACATTAATTTGAGAGCGATACTCGTTTGCTTTTAATCTATGTTTGAGAATCATTAAGGTACTATCAATTCCTTCGTGAAGATTAAAAGTTACTTTTTGATTTCGGTCTTTACGAGATAATGTTTGCATAGACCTACTAATTTCCTGAATTTTGGCAATACCTTGTTTCATAGAAATCAGCATTTTTGGCAAATCAGTTAATAAATATTCTAGTTCTATTTCTTCAGCTTTTTCTTGAATTATTTTTCCCGGCTGGGGAAATGTTTCTTGATATAGTTTTAAATATTCAATTAACTCTTGAACAGCTACTTCTGTATGTTCCAAATTACCTGCAATAAAGCCCAAAGGATTTTTAATTTCATGGGTAACTCCTGCTAGAAGTAAACCTAAAGATGACATTTTTTCACTCTTAACTAATTGCAATTGTGATTCTTGCAATTCTTGTAAAGCTCTATTTAATTTTATTGTCCTTTCTTCTACTTTTTGTTCGAGTTTTTTATTCAAAAAATAAAGCTGAAGATGGAGATTAACTCTAGCTAAAACTTCTTCAATTTGAATTGGCTTTGTTACATAATCAACTGCTCCTACTTCAAATCCTTTGACTTTATGTTCGGACTCGGTTAGAGCAGTCATAAATATCACTGGAATATTGTAAGTTTTTTCATCTGCTTTTAATCGACGACAGGTTTCAAAACCATCTATTTCTGGCATTAAAATGTCTAGCAAAATTAGATCGGGATGAGCAAATTTTGCTCTTTTAATACCACTTAGACTATCACTAGCAATTAAAACATTAAATCCTTTATCTTCGAGAGCATTAGCTGCTACACTTAGATTGGTTGGATTATCATCAATTATTAAGATGGTAGATTGATTAATTAGATTGCTATTGAAATTATTTATCTGGGAGGACTTTGTTACCATGTCTCTTGCATAAATCAATAATTTATTATAAAACTTTATTAGTTGATAATACCAATTCTGCCAACGAAAAATATCAAAATCAATCTATAAGCCTACTTTAAACAGGTTTAAATCGGGTGCATCTCAATTTTGAATAAAGCCGAAAATTTATCGGTTTTAGGGAACAGGGAACAGGTATGAAAAAAATAGGGAATAGGAAAAAAGTATTTTGGCAAATGTGAGATGCACCCTTTAAATCTCTATTCCTATTGTCTAAAAAATTACACCAAGCTACTTAATGTAACTTCAGATTAAATCTGTATTAATACAGAGATAATTTTTATTTTTTTAACTTTAGTATTGTGACATTATTTGCTCAAGTTAATATCACTAGCCTATAAATATCTGTTTAAGTTTATTAGCAAATACATCTTTTTTTTGCAAATAATAAAGTTCAATTGCGTTACTATAAGCTAACTGCATTGCCTCTAAGTTTTGAATATCTCCATTAGAATTTTTGATATTTAACAAAACCCACCCTAGATTATGATAAGCTTCTGCATAATTAGGATTGATTTTGATTGCTTTTTCTAGAAAAGATTGGGCGACTAACCATTGGTGTTGACGACCTAGTAATGTACCTAAACGAAAAAGAGCAATTTCATTTTGATAATTTTTACTGATATTTTTGTATATTTCAATAGCAGTTTGATAGTTTCCCTGATATTCATAAGCAATAGCTAAATTCAAAAATATCTCAACGGGAACTTCTGATAAATAGGTAGATTTTTCTAGGCAAATAATCGCCTCATGCCATTGGTTTTTGCAGCCTAATTTCCAACCTTTGTATCCCCAAGCAAATGTACTATTTGGTAATTGATTAATAAATTCTTCTATACATCGGTCTACATCTGATTCTGATTTATTTCTTAATTCTTGGTCTATAGTAATGGTTAAATATGGATAGAGCCAATATAGCAATTTTTGATGATAACTATTGTTGTACTTTTTGGCAATTTTGATTGCTGGATTAATATTGGTAATTACTTCTTTCCACTTTTTTTGGTTGAATAAAATCCAGCCTTTTAATCCTAATGCAAAGGCAGAATTGCTATCTAATTCTAGAGCAACATTACAGATGACTAATGCTTCTTCCCATCTTTTTCTTTTTCCTAATGCCCAAGCTAGATTAGCTTGTATCCAAGCTTCCTTCGGCGATAAATCAACTGCTTTTTCTAATTGCTGAAGTGCTTGTTTCCAATTTTCTTGACGACAATTGATTAAACCTAAAACTCCATAACCTCGGCCATCACTAGGATTGATTTTAATAGCTTGATTAGCAGCAATAATAGCTTGGTGACTGTCGATATAAACTAATAAAATTGCTAACTCTACTGCTGCTATACCATTATCTGGCTCTTGGCATAAACATTGTTGATAAACTATTACTGCTTCTGATAATTTTCCTGCTTTTAAAATCTGTCTAGCTTCCTTTAATTTTTGAGAAATAAACTTTCCTTGAAGTGCATCAATTAATTGATCAGCAGTTTGAAAACGTTCCTCTATTTCCATCTTCATTCCTGTTAGGATAATTTCCTCTATTTGAAGAGTAATAGATAGTTCTATTTGTCGTGGAGAAATCAAACTTTCTGACCCTAATCTCGCGGGAGAAGCAACTGGTACTTTTCCTGTTAAAGCATGATAAATTGAGGCACAAACAGCATATAAATCTGTACTAGGATTAGGTTTATTAAAGTTAGCATATTGTTCTATCGGAGCATATCCAGGTGTGAGCATAGTGGTCATTTTATTGGTGAGACCTGCTAAAAATTCTCTGGCAGAACCAAAATCAATTAAGATAGCTTTATCTTGAGAATTAATAATAATATTTTCTGGTTTAATATCCCGATGTAGAAAATTATTAGCATGAACTAATTTTAATGCTTCAGTTATTTGAATAAAATATTTTTTGACAGTATTTTCTGGAAGTTTACCTTTTTCTTTCAAAATTTTAGATAGAGGTTTACCTGAAACAAATTCCATTACTAGGTAGGCTGTATTGTTTGCTTCAAACCAGTTAATTACTCTGACAATATTGGGATGAATACATCTTTTGAGAGATTCTGCTTCTGTCTTAAACTTTTGAATTTGTTCCTGTTGAATTTTAGAGTTGATAGACGGAGGCCAAATAATATTAATCCCATGTCTCAAGAATTTATCTGGGCAAAGTTCTTTAATAGCAACATCGGTAAAATTTTCTAAATTAGTTGCTTGATAAGTAATGCCAAAACCACCTTCTCCTAATGTTTTTTCTATTCTATATTTGCCTTTTTCTAATAAAGTGCCACTAGGAAGTTGATATCCTACTGAATTTAAGCTTATTAAAGCACAACCACAGGCAGTACAACTAATGGCTGTATCAAGATTTTCTGCGCCACAAATTGGGCAGTTTATTAACATTTTTTATCCTTATTTTACTTAAGAAGGAAATTCTTAGGGTTTAGTTTCTAAATCTTATTTCCACTTAGGTTTGGAGACCAAACCCCTACAGTTTTTTGTCACAAATTATTTGGGATTAGCATATATAGCATTTCTCAAGAAAGGTGAGGTACAGTTGTTTTTATGATTTTTTACTCCTCATTTCTTTATCTTCCCTATTCCCTATTACCTATTCCCTATTACCTAAAGCCTAGAATTTTGTACCTCACAAGTATGGGAATTGCTATATATTTAAGTAATGAGAAATAATAACCGAATTTTACCTATGGCAATTTCATCTCCTGAGTTTAAAATTTCTGGTCTATTAATTCGATATCCAAATCTAGTTTTACCTGTAGGTTTAATATAAATACCATTACTAGAACCCATATCTTTTATCTGCCATTGATTATTTTCAAAATAGATTTCTGCATGGGAATAGGAAACAGTTTCATCTCCATAAAATCCATCTAAATCAATTTCTACAGGTCCGATATTGGGGTCAAATTTACCAATAATGGCATTGTTACTATCAATAATAAATTCTGGGATGGGGGCACTTACTTGTTTAGGGATAAGTTTAGCAATAGTTTCAGTAATTAAAGTGGGATTACTAGAATCAATAGGTGATATATTTGCTTTGTCACTAGCTTCTATAATTAGTGCTTCCTCGGTAATATTTTCTCTAGATATTGGTAATACAAAAGATTGATTACTCAAATTTTGATTGATAGTTTGCTCCGGGTTTAGTAGTTGTTCATCTGTTTGTATAAATGTTTTAGCTTCTCCTACGTTAATACCTTTTTCTTGAACTTCAAATAAACTAATTGATGGTTGTATTTCTGAACCGCAAACTTCACAAAATTGATTTTTGTCTGAATTTCGATCGTAGAAACATACATTACAATTAATAGCCATAATTCTCCTCAAAATAAATAAAGCATATTCCGAAGTTATAAGTTCATTAATGGATAATAGATAATTACCTCTGGTTAAAACCTTTCTTGATTGAATATAGCGGTTTCCAACCTGGTGAGGTACACCAATGATCCCCCTAAATCCCCCTTTTTAAGGGGGACTTCCAGTTCCCCCCTTGATAAGGGGGGTTAGGGGGGATCGAAAGAACTGTACCTCACTAGCCTGGGAATTGCTATATCA
>JBFRWR010000736.1:0-5415 GCA_051439685.1 Trichodesmium sp. | reverse complement strand
GAGGGAGTAGGGAGTAGGTATGGAGGGAACAGGCAGAAAAACTTAACCAAGAGCCAGAAAAAAACTGAGATTCCCTGTAGATATTTACCCTAACTTTTACACGCTCCGATATTAACGGACATGATATCATAAATTATTCCTCCTACTCCCTACTCCCTACTAGCTCTTTTTCAGAGAAGTCTAATATATATGCGTATTCTTGCTATCGGAGATATTCACGGTCATTCTAGAGCATTTGATACATTAATTGCAGCAGTTAAACCAGGGTTAAAAGATATCATTATTACCCTGGGCGACTATGTAGATAGAGGTCCAGATTCTCAAGGAGTTATTGATAGATTAATCGCATTACATCAGACAAGACAACTGATAGCTTTGCGTGGCAACCATGAATTAATGATGCTGAGGTCTCGTAATTCTTCAGAATATAAAGCTCGTTGGCATAAATCAGGTGGTAAGGAAACTTTAGCTTCTTATTCTAAATCTCGTAAATATCAAAAAAGTAATATTCCAGACGAACACTGGCATTTTCTTGAGAATGTCTGTGTAGACTGGTGGGAGTCAGAAAAACATTTTTTTGTTCATGCGAATGCTGCTGCCGATACTTCTCTACATCAGCAGTCAGAATACAAACTTTTCTGGGAAAAATTGGATAACCCCATACCTCATTTTTCCGGGAAAACAATGGTTTGCGGACACACGAGTCAAAAAAGTGGCAAACCTCTGAATCTTGGTCACGCCATCTGTATTGATACTAGAGTTTATGACCAAGGTTGGTTGACTTGTTTAGATGTTAATAGTGGTAAAGTTTGGCAGGCAAATAAAAAAGGTAAGTTAAGAACTGCATCTATTGATGATTTTTCAACAGATTTTGTAAGACTACATTAGATTTTAGCTATGATTTTTAAAGTGTAGAAACCGGGTTTGTATTACAGCGGTTTTCATTTCAGTAGACCACAGTAGGGGGGATTTCCTACAGAATGCTCCGCAAACGCCGCCCATACTGGGTTATGGGTTTTATACAGGAATTATCAATCATATCATGTTCGGATAAACACTAACTATAAAGTCATTGCGACTGGAACGGAGTGGAAGGAAGCAATCTCAGGGGTTTGAGATATCTCTTCCGTCTATATCCTAATCATAACTATTCAACCGTTAGCGTAGCTCCCCCGGAGGGGGAACATAATATTATTTCTCCCTGTTTCCTATTTTCTAGAAATATCTACTATATAGAACCCCTAAGCGGCTCTATAGAAGCCATTTTGGATCTATGATTGGGAGTGTGGGGAGTGTGGGGAGTCAGGGGATTCAGGGGAGTCTGGGGCTATTTTTATACTTTTTTCCCTATTCTATTTCTGCAAATTCTGACTCCTGATTCCGCGCCTCCGCGCGGAGGCGCCTCCTGTCTCCTGTCCCCTGTCTCCTAATCCTCACTTTTGCAAAGATATCAAATGGGTTCTATAAAATTAGCTGGAGAGATCGGGGGACGGGGATATGGGGATATGGGGATATGGGGAGATTGGCGCTATTTTTATACTTTTTTCCCTATTCTATTTCACCGAAATTCTGACTCCTGATTCCGCGCCTCCGCGCCTCCTGTCTCCTGTCTCCTGTCTCCTAATCCTCACTTTTGCAAAGATACTGTTAGGGGTTCTATAAAACAAGTTATTTGAGCAATCTTCAAATATAATGCAGACTAGAAATACTAATTAACAAAAAAATGATTGCTTCAACAGATTCCCTACTCACTCCTTTCCAAATGGGAGATTTAACCCTAAAAAACCGAGTGATCATGGCTCCCTTAACTCGCTCTCGCGCCGGAGTAGAAAGAATGCCTAATTCTCTCATGGCCGAATATTACGCTCAACGCACTGGGGCAGGTTTGATTATTTCTGAGGCAGCGGCAATTTCCAAACAAGGTATTGGTTGGCTTAACTCCCCTGGTATCTACTCAGACGAACAGACTAAAGCTTGGCAGCAGATTGTAGAGGGAGTTCATGCTAAGGGAACCCCTATTTTCCTCCAACTTTGGCATTGTGGGCGAGCTTCTCATACTAGCTTTCAGGAAAATGGTCAACTTCCTGTATCTGCTTCTGCGGTTAAATTAAATGGAGAGTATATTCATACTCCCATTGGTAAACAACCCTATGAAACACCCCGCGCTTTAGAAACAGAAGAAGTTTCAAAAATTGTAGAAGATTATCGTCAGGCTGCCGTCAGGGCAAAAGTTGCTGGTTTTGATGGGGTAGAAATTCATGCTGCTAATGGTTATTTGATTGACCAGTTTTTGCAGTCAAAAACTAATCATCGGAGCGATCGCTACGGAGGTAGTCTAGAAAACAGATTTCAGTTTCTCAAAGAAATTGTTGAGTCAGTTATTACTGTTTTTCCATCTCATCGTGTAGGAGTTAGACTATCTCCGAATGGAAATTTTAATGATATGGGTTCGCCAGATTTTCGAGAAACTTTTCTATATTTTGCTCGACAGTTAAATAATTATAATTTAGCTTATCTTCATGTGGTAGATGGTTTAGAATTTGGTTTTCACGAGTTAGGAGAACCGATGACTTTAGCAGAATTTCGTCAAGTCTTTTCTCAAGCATTAATGGGAAATTGTGGTTATAAAAAAGAAACTGCGGAAACTGCTATTAAATCAGGAAATGCAGATTTAATTGCTTTTGGCAGACTTTATATGAGTAATCCAGATTTAGCAGAACGTTTTGCTAATAATTGGTCGCTCAATCCACTACCCGATCTGAAAATTTGGTATTCATTTGAGCCAGAAGGATATATTGATTTTCCTACTTATCAATAATATTCGGTAAAAATCTCATTACAATTCATTATCTAATATAAATTTTTGTTGGGTTTTGCTATTGCCTAACCCAACTTACTTTGAAATTTTGGCGTTCGTGAATCAAGTTATGAAATCTAAAGAGCTTCAATAATGGATAATGGATAATTGATAATGGATAATTGATAATTACCTCTCCCTAAAACGGATTGGATTGAATTGAATCAAAGGAAAATAAATTCATTGTTTCTCCACGGCGAGTGAGAGGCTTTTTACCTTAATTATTCGCTAAAATATAAAATGCTTTTTAATTAGGAGTTAAAAAATCACGGCGTTGGTGATTTGAGGCATGATTTCTTGTTGGGATAAGAGCGCGAACAAAAAAACTTTCTCCCTCTACTATTCTTTCTTCTTCTTTCTTTCCTCCTGACTCCTGTACGGGCGATTTCCTGCGGAATGCTGCGCTTTCCATGAATCGCCCCTACGACTCCTGACTCCTAAATAATTAAGATGAGTATCATACACGCGCTTCACCAAGGCCAAATCACTATTTCAGAAAAATCATAGCCAAAATCACCAACGCCGAAATTTATTTCTATGTTCCCTCAGACAAAGGAATTTTGTACCTCGCACTTTTTAGGTATTACTATCTGATTAATCAGAATTACCATCAACAACTTCTCGCACTCGATAAATTGGGCGTTCTTGAGATTCGTGATAAGTTCGCATCAGTAACTCTGCCAATAAACCAAAACTAAATAATTGTAAACCAGCTAGTAATAAAACAACAACCAAAATGAGCAGAGGGCGATCGGCAAGAGTTTCACCAAAAACAACTTTCAGGATCGTTAAATAAAGACCAAAAATTAATCCTAATCCCCCAGAAACTAAACCTAACATTCCAAAAACGTGCATCGGTCTGGTGAGGAATTTCTTCATAAAAAATACTGTTAACAAATCCATCACAACTCGGAAAGTTCGCCCTAAACCATACTTACTTTTACCATAGCGACGAGCATAGTGGTTAACAGGCATTTCTGTAATTCTTGCTCCTTCAATAAAAGCCAAAGCTGGTAAAAATCTATGTAATTCACCATAGAGATTCATATCAGCAACCAATTCCAAACGATAAGCTTTTAAAGAACAACCATAATCATGTAAATTTACCCCCGTTACTTTACCAATTATCCAATTAGCAATTTTTGAAGGAAGTAGTCGTGTCATAGCATCATCTTGCCTTTTTTTGCGCCAGCCACTCACCAAATCATAACCTTCATCCAACTTAGATAATAATAGAGGAATATCAGCCGGATCATTTTGTAAATCTCCATCCAAAGTTATAACTACTTTACCCGTAGCATACTTAAATCCAGCCGCCATAGCTGCAGTTTGTCCATAATTTCGACGGAAAATTACTGCTCTTAAATCTGTACGTTTTTCCGCTAATTCTGTTAAAAGTTTTGTCGAACCATCCTGAGAGCCATCATCTACACAGATAATTTCATAAGTCAGGTTATTTTCTGTGAGAGTAGTAGAAATAGTTTCCAGGAGTTGGGGAATACTATCTACTTCATTGTAAATTGGTGTTACTATAGATAAATCTAATCTAGTAGGAGATGTCTTATGTCGTCCCATCTCTTGAGTGGATAAATTATTGTTCATTTTGATTAGCTACTTGGGATAATTGTTTTGTTTTAGCCTATCATAATAATCACTTTAATTTTTGACTGAGTATTTAGAACAGCAAAAGTAGTAATGCTAAATCTCAATCTCCAACACTTTCTACAATACACATCTCCAGAAAAGAGGGAGTAGGGAGAAGGGAGGTAAGCATTCAGCTATTAGCGGTCAGCAATCAGCTTTGAAATGTAAATTTTAAAAACACATTTTTTGTGAATGGTTCAGGTATTCAAAATGTACTTTGAAGCATACTTGAGGATGGGAATTTAGTCTTTCAATACTGCGATTTTACTTCATTTAGTATGAAGCTAATGGCTGATAACTTAAGGCTGAATGCTTACGAAGGGAGTAGGGAGTAGGGGGAAATAATTTGACAGTTTATGCTCAATAATTGATTTTATTTTTGATTTTTGGAGATGTCTATAGCTTTTTCATTTGAAATGCGGAAACCTAGTTCTATTAAAAAGGGAATAGGGAAAAGGGAATAGGGATATAGTCAAGCATGGAAAACAGCATTAAATACTAGCTTTACCCAAGAATTAGTGAGTAATAAAGACAAGATTTTTTATGAGAAAAAACTCAATCTAGATTTACATCTGATTTGAAAATGCTAAATTTTATTGAGTGAGTAAAATAGTATTTAATAATTGATAATGGATAATTGATAATTACCTCTCCCTCAAAGCTATCCATTACCCATAACTCCTGAAAAGCTTGTGGGGAGAGGGGGAAAAGGGAGCAGGGGAGAAAGGAGAAAACATCATAGAAGCTCAGTCAAACTACTTAGGGCTTGCTGATTAAATATCAAAGGATTTACAGATAAAGGTTTTAGCCTTTTTAGGGTCTAAAAAAGTGTGCCTGTTTCAGTCTAAAACACTCAAAAATTTAGTATTTTGGCAAGATTTGGGCAGAAAAATCATTCTTACAATTCTTACTCC
>JBFRWR010000735.1:0-4819 GCA_051439685.1 Trichodesmium sp. | reverse complement strand
ACAAGATTCAGGTGTTAGGAGTTAGGAGTCAGGAGTCAGGAGTTAGGAGGAGCGTTAAGGAGTTTTTTCTGTGTCTTAAAGAGGGGAAATAGGTCTGATTTACACTTATCTTATTTAGGAATTTCATACCCTGTTTCAGCAACGCCAGTTTTTTTATAACTAATTATCCGGACGTGATATAAGACATTCTTAAATCATAACCCTTTAAACCCTATTAATATGCTGTTCCCTATTCCCTGGCGCGTAGCGCTATAATTTAAAATTAATAACCTGGTATTATGGGAGATTTTGCTAATCATGGCTCCGCAACTTCGTGTTTATGTCCCGCCTCATCCATTAGTCAAACATTGGTTGGGTGTTGCTCGTGATGTAAATACACCCTCCGCACTATTTCGCTCGGCAATGACAGAATTAGGTAGATGGTTAACTTATGAAGCAATTCGAGATTGGTTGCCTATCGTCGAAACAACAGTACAAACACCCCTAGCTGAATGCTCTGCTACTTTCGTTAACCCCCAAGTTCCCATAGTAGTAATACCTATTCTCCGAGCAGGTTTAGGATTATTAGAAGGGTCTCAGACTGTCTTACCTTTGGCATCTATTTATCATTTAGGGATGGTCAGAAATGAAGAAACTCTCGAAGCAAATTGTTATTTGAATAAATTGCCCCCTCAGTTTGACCCCAATGTTCGGATTTTGATTTGTGAACCGATGTTAGCCACTGGTGGTACAATTATGCAAACTATGGCTGAATTAACTCAACGTGGAGTTGACCCTGCTGCTGTAAGAATTATTTCTGCAGTAGCTGCTAAACCTGCTCTCCAAAAATTAGGAGCTACTTATCCTACCTTGGCAATTTATACAGCCACTATTGATGAAGTTGTCAATGATGTTGGTTATATTGTACCGGGCCTTGGTGATGCAGGTGATCGAATTTTTGGCACTTAATTATTGGCCATTAAAAATTACTAGAAAGTATTAATTAATCTAATTACACTTAATTAATTTTTGACATTGTGATTACTAATATGTTAATTTAGATGAAAAATTTTAATATTTAAACAACTAGCTATTTGCTAAATATGAGTAATAAAGATGGTTTCGCAAGTGGTTTAATTGCAGGGGCAGCAATTGGAGGCTTGTTAGGTGGTTTATTAGGGATTATAGTCGGCACAAGAATATCTAATGATGAGATGGCAGAAGATTTATTAGATGATCAAGATACAGAACAACAGAAACTAACAAAAAAATCAGAAAGTATAGAAGAGGATCGTCAAAGTTTAGAAGGGAAAATAGCACAGTTAAATCAAGCAATTGATGAAGTGCGCCAACAAATAGGCAGTGCTAATGGAAATGGGGTGACTAAGAAACCTGTCCATGAAGAATAATAAGTAGAGGTAACTTGTACTCCCTGATTAATCAAGAGGATAAACCTATGCTAAACTGTAGCTGATAATCTATTAAATTGTTTGTAGTTTCACAAGAAAAATATATGAATGCTTCCATCTCACTATTAGCTCAAACTTTAAACACATTTGTGAGCATCTATTTAGTTTTGATGTTCATTAGAATATTGTTGAGTTGGTTTCCTAATGTTAATTGGTACGACCCACCATTTTCTGTATTAAGTCAATTAACAGACCCTTATCTCAATCTTTTTCGTTCTATTATTCCACCCTTGGGAGGTATAGACTTTTCTCCTATTATAGCTATCTTTGCACTCCAATTTGCAGCTCAACTTTTAAGTGGATTATTAGGTGGTCTAACGACAGTTTATTAATACCTAATTATAGATAGTTAGATTAAAAAAAAATTGGGGGTAAAGTTGATCGGTAATTATTTATTAATACTTAATCTACCCCAATTAGTTTTTAACTCAAAATCCATCAAATTCTTCAATCGTTTGCTCCCACCGAACTTTACGAGGAAAGCCAGATGATTTAAACTGTTTAAGTTTTAAGGGAGTCGGTAGATTTGCAGGTACTGAAACCCTAACTTCAAAATCAGTAGTAGTAAGTGGGGGCACTTCTTCAATTGAACCAAGTCTGGTACGATTTTGCATGACGTTATTGTTATTCGCATCATAAATACGTCCATAAACATCAGCATCATATACAGTTTTACCAGAAGTATTTTTGGCTTTCCCACTAATAATAAAACAGTTAGCTCCCATACTAGAACCACTGCTGATAATTCCTGTTGATAGACTAGGGGGACAATCTTTGTAGTCTATATCATATAACTGAAGTTGAATTAATGCCCAAGCTGGGCTACTCCACAACCAAAAAGCTATTATAATTAAGCCAGAGATAATAATATTGGGCAAGAATCGCGATCGCATAGAATTAAAACATTAGACTCAGCATTAAAAATAACTTTAGCTTATATCAAACAACTTAGCAAAATTATTAAATTACAAGAATATAGTTAATCAGTCAAGCCTAAATGTTCAAGCAAAGAAGAGCGCATAACATCCACAGGTACAGATTGTTGTAACCATAATTCTAAAGCAGTTGCCCCTTGTTGAACCAACATTTCTAAACCATCAATAGCGATCGCTCCCTTAACCTGAGCTTGCTGTAAAAATTTAGTAGGTTTAGGAATATAAATTAAATCATACACTATTGCCCCTGGAGATAAGTTCTCAAACATTGCCTCATCGACAGGAGAGCTGTCAATATTGGGATACATTCCTACAGGAGTGGTATTAACTAATAAATCTGCCTGGGAAATTAAGCTTGACATTTCATCCCATTTATGTATAGCAATATTAACTGGCAAAGGAGAATTAAGCCAACTTTTTTGAAAGGCAATTAACTTATCCTCCGAACGGCCAATAACATGAATTTCCGCAATACCTAACTCAGCGCAACCTGCCACAACTGCACGGGACGCACCACCATTGCCCAAAATTACTGCTACTTTTTGATGCCAGTCCCAATTATAGGTTTTTAGTGGGGCAAGAAATCCTGCCACGTCTGTATTTGTTCCTGCCCATCCTTTATTTGTTCGATAAACAGTATTAACAGCTCCTACTGCTTGAGCAATATCTGATACCTCTGATAAAAATGGTATAATTGACTGTTTATGAGGAATAGTAATACTAAAACCCTGAACACCAATTACAGAAAATCCAGCAATAGCTGTGTTTAAATCTTCTGGTTTAATTGGGAAAGGTAAATAAACATAATCAATTAAATTCTCTCGCTCTTGTTGATTATTTATCGCTTGAATAGCAGCATTGTGCATAACCGGAGACAGAGAATGTTCAACCGGATAGCCAATAACTCCTAATAATTTTGTTTTACCTGTAATCATAATTTAATTCATCACTGAAGAGAAAATATAGTTTACTCTAAGATTGGCTAATTTCATCATAAACTTTCGGTAAGTGGGAAACCACCGCCTTTTAAGCGGTTGATGGAAACGACTCGACGGGTTTTAACCCGTAGTCAAGTTGACATTTATAGTAATTTTCGCTATATTGTCTATTATACAGCGAAAATTAATTATGTATCTTACCCAAAAGAACAAAATTAGAAACCTGTCTAGCCAGGAGTTTAGAGCCTTAAAGCAATTGTGTAGATTGACCAAGAATATGTACAACGTAGGGCTTTATTCTGTGCGACAGTTTTATTTTGCTGAGGGCGGATATCTAAGATACGAATCAAATTACCATTACTGCAAGGATAACGAAAATTATCAACTACTTCAAACCGATATTGCACAGCAAACTTTAAAAGTTGTAGATAGGTCTTTTAAGTCGTTTTTTAACTTAATCCAGAAAGCTAAGGAAAGTCTATATCGTTGGGAACAAATACGAATACCTAGATACCTCAAAAAAGCAGGATATTTTCCTTTAATAATACCTCGAATCAAGGTAAAAAATGGATACTTTAATATTCCAATGTCTAGTAAATTCAAGGCTGAATATGGTCTAGTAAAAATTCCCTTTCCTGAAAGATTAGTAGGTAAAAACCTGAAGGAAGTTAGAATAATTCCTAGGTATGATGCTAGGTTTTTTGAGGTAGAATTTGTCACTGAAGAACAAGAGCAACCAGCAGTAAAATCTGATAATGCTTTAGCAATAGACCTTGGTCTAGACAATCTAGCAACTTGTGTATCAAATACTGGATCATCGTTTATTTTAGACGGTAGAAAACTTAAATCAATCAACCAGTGGTACAACAAAGAAAATTCAAGATTACAGTCTATAAAAGATAGACAAAGAATCAAAGGTTTAACCAAAAAGCAAATTAGCATTACGGTCAATCGTCACAATAAAGTTAGGGATTACTTAAATAAAGCAGCTAGATATTTAATCAACTGGTGTAGAGAAAACAAAATATCTACTATTGTTATTGGTGTAAATCCAGGCATAAAACAAAGTATCAATTTAGGTAAAAAAACTAACCAAAAGTTTGTACAAATACCACACCATAGTTTCAGGTTTAAACTAAAAGCTATGTGTGATAGGTATGGATTAACCTATATAGAACAGGAGGAGTCTTATACCTCCAAGGCTAGTTTTTTAGATAGTGATAAGATACCTGTTTACAATGCTAATAACCAGACTGAATACAGTTTTAGTGGTAAACGAGTTAAACGCGGTTTGTACAAAACTAAGCAAAATAAATTGATAAATGCAGACTGTAATGGAGCTGCCAACATTGGGGTCAAAAGTAATCTGAATGGGTTTACCCCGGACAGACTAGAGGCATCTTTGGCCATGCCATTAAGGGTAAAATTTGACGTGGATTTATCCCGACAAATTTGTTCCGCTTAAGAATCCACGTGGATTTATCCCGTGGAGTGTCAA
>JBFRWR010000734.1:0-4012 GCA_051439685.1 Trichodesmium sp. | reverse complement strand
AGGAGTCAGGAGTCAGGAGTCAGGAGAAAAGAAAGAAGAAGAAAGAGTAGTAGAAGGAGAAACTTTTTTGTTCGCCCTCTTATCCTGATAGGATATCATACGTTTATTTACCAACGCCTTCTATTTTATTCGTGGATAAAAATCTTAGTGCTTTTTAGGGAATAGGGAAGAGGGAACAGGGAACAGGTGGGAGTTTGAAGTTTTTTATTTACTTTTTAATCACCCGCAACCTATGTTGGGATGACTATATATTCTGTTCTTTTGAGAAACACTTTAATTTTCACATTTAATTATTGCTCTGCTGATTAAATCTAAAAGTATTTACAGATAAAAGTAAGTGTCTTTTTTTGGTCGAAAAAAGTGCCTAGGTTTCAGTTATTCACGCTCAAAAAGGAGCGTATTTAGGCAAGAGTTAGGCAGAAAAATCATTCTTACAATTCTGAATCCCACCTCATCGCTGATTCCCTTTTCTCCTGTCTCCTAACCTCACCCATAATACTTTTTCAGCAAACACTAATTATTCCTTAAAAGGAGAATATATTCTACTTGTGAGCTTGATTAACATAATTTTTTTTCTTCCCTATTACCTCAAATAAAAAAAATTGGTTCTCACTCTGGGAAAGTAAGCATTCAGCTATTAGCATTCAGAACCATTAAAAAATCAAGCAACCACTTCATCAGACCACTAATCACCTGTTTCTTGATAAATTTTAATTCTCTTTAATTCTCTTTGAAGACTAATTTCTCCTGGGTTATAATAATGAGTTAATAACTCATAGCTGATGGGTGCATCTCATATTAGACATCTCCAGAAAAGAGGGAGTCGGGAGTAGGTGGAAAGAATTGAAGTTGTATCCTGGATAATTGATTTAATTTTTGATTTTTGGAGATGTCTATTGGCAAAAATACTTTTTTCCTATTCCCTATTCCCTATTCCCTTTATTCTGGATTTAAAGTAGACAAAAAAACCAAAGTATAGGGTTCTTTGCTTATAGCTAAAGCATAAGAAGAACTCAAGTAATTCAAATACTGAGAATTATTTCTTACATACACTTGAAAAAATCCTAAACCTAGAGCATTAATATAAGACTTAATCACAGGGGAACTCGCACTAACTAATTCATCTAAAGATTTATCATCTACAGATTCTACATCTTGAATTTCTGCAATATTAAAATCCAGATGTTTTGCGCCCTTTGTTAACATAAAATATTTCTCTTTTACTGACAACCAACTAAAGGGATCGACCTGTTCTACTACCAGTGGAGTTAATTGATCCTCGCTACCCGCTACCCATAAAATCGGTATATTAATCTGACTCAAACCTGACTTACCAAATATACTCCTATTCACGGGATCCATAACTAATACTGAGGTAATTCTTTGATCCCGCAAATTATAATTTTTTTCAGGTAATTCTAAAGCCCGACATTGTAAAAATAAGGAAGGATTCAAATATTGAATTTGAGGTAAACAATCTTGTTTTAGTTGTGCAAAATTAATTTTTGCTCCGGCTAAAGCTAAAGCTGTATAAGCACCAAATGATTGACCTGCTATTCCTACATTTTTGAGATTGAGTTTTCCTTGAAATTCAGATTTATTTATACCTTCTAATTCGTCTAATAAATAACTAACATCTAGGGGTCTATTAATAAATTCTTGGAGTTCAAATATATCTTTTTCTTTGCCATCTAAAAAATCTTGGAAATGATTAAAATCACTGCCAGGATGTTGTATTTTTGCTACGAGAAAACCATAAGAGGCTAAATGTTTTGCTAAATGTTGCCATTGACTAAGTTTTGCTGCTAAACCAGGAGATAAAATTACTACCGGAATAGTTTCACTTTGTCTATAATTAGAGGGTAAATAAAGATTAACAATAAATTGACGATTCCGATTTTTATCATTTAGTTCTAGTGTGTCTTGATAGAAATAAAATTTTCCTGGCTGCCGTAAGTCTGGTAATCTGGAAAAATTTACTTTTGGTTCATTCGCAGCAGCAGTTAATGTCAGTTGCTTAACTTCTAGTAGCAGTTTTTCTGTATCTTCAATCAAGCTAACAAATTCTCTCTTAGTTGCCAGAATTTTAATTATGTCAAACTGTATTTGACCAGAAAAATTGTTTAATAAATTTATCGGAGTTAAATCTTGAGATTCAGATGTTTGGATTAAGGAATTTCTAATTGCAATAGCACCATTTTCTCCATCAACTTTAATTATTTCTCCTAAATAATTGAGTAAACTTTTCCCCATTTGCGAATATAAACCTTGAGTAAGTTGCTGGGAATTAATTTTGAGTTGAAAATTAAGTATTTCTCGCAATCTTTTTTGATTTTCGGGACTGATAAAAAAGAAATACAACTGTAACTCTTCCTCAACTTTACCTGTTTTTGCATAATTTTCTAAAGCATTTAAAGAGACACCTATTTTCAGTAAACCATAATTAAAAGAAATCTGCTCTGCTGCCTTTGCGGATAAAGTTATTAGCATCAAAGGAATAGTTCCTAAAAATAAAGAAGATAACCACAAAAGTATCTTTTTTTTTGTGCTACTATGACGTTTTTTCAAAAAATTATGCTTGATTTTTTTGTTCATTAAAATATATTTGTAGATTAAACAAGAAGACAGGAAAAAAAAGTTGAATTAAGCGATCTTTATACCATTTAAACAAAATGATTGCCACATTTTATTAATATCGCCATAAACAAAACCATGTAGGGAAGTTGCATGCAACGTCCCTACTGTATTGATATATATTTATAGTATAAATTTCGTTCCGAAAAACAGGATTTAGGATGGCGATAATAGGTTTTAAACTGTACATATATGAATAAAAGAATTATCTAAAAATATCTACTTTGAGACTCGATCATTCCTGATTGTGCAACGCCGGATTTAGAGTCAGCACTCTTTGCTTCGACTGCTATATTCTCTAAACTTGCCATAATTGTTCAAACTTCCCTCAGAAGTCCGAAAATTAAGATGTACCTCAAAATATGTTATTCTTAATTATTAATTAATTTTGAATGGCTAAGGTTAAATAACTAATGGGTAAACAGCTTGTACTCTCTGGAGTTCAACCAACTGGAAACCTTCATATTGGCAACTATCTCGGAGCTATTCGCAACTGGGTAGAGTGTCAACAAGAATATGATAATTTTTTCTGTGTAGTAGACCTACACGCAATTACAGTACCACATAATCCAGCTACTCTGGCTACAGATACTTATACTATTGCCGCTTTATATTTGGCTTGCGGTATAGATTTGGATTATTCTACAATATTTGTCCAATCTCATATTCCAGCTCATAGTGAATTGACATGGTTACTTAATTGTATTACTCCGATGAATTGGTTGACAGATATGATCCAATTTAAGGAAAAAGCAATTAAACAGGGAGAAAATGTCGGTACAGGTTTATTGGATTATCCTGTGTTAATGGCAGCAGATATCCTACTTTATAATGCAGATAAAGTTCCTGTTGGAGAAGACCAAAAACAACATTTAGAACTTACTCGTGATATTGCAGTTAGATTAAATCATCAGTTTGGTCAGGGAGAAACTATCTTAAAATTACCGGAACCTTTAATTAGAAAAGAGGGTGCGCGGGTAATGAGTTTGACAGATGGTACTAAGAAAATGTCTAAATCTGACCCTTCAGAATTGAGTAGAATTAGTCTATTAGACCCGCCAGATATTATTACAAAAAAAATTAAACGTTGTAAAACTGACCCAGTTAAAGGTTTAGAATTTGATAATCCTGAAAGACCAGAATGTCATAATTTATTGACTCTTTATGAATTATTTTCAGGCAAAACAAAAGAAGAGGTAATGATAGAATGTCAAGATATGGGGTGGGGGAAATTTAAGCCTTTATTAACTGAGACAACTATTGAAGCTTTGAAACCAATTCAAACAAAGTATAAAGAAGTAATAGATGATCAAGGTTATCTAGAATCTGTTTTGGCTGAAGGTAGGCAAAAAGCAGGAGCAATAGCTAATCAAAATCT
>JBFRWR010000733.1:0-7539 GCA_051439685.1 Trichodesmium sp. | reverse complement strand
GTCTGTAACTTGTTTTGCCAAATCCCAAAATGACATTTTCTGATTAACTGTGTAAAAACAAGTTAAAGCAGAAATTAAGACAGCCATGTGTTCATCACCAATAGGAGAATTTACTTTTCTCCTCATTTCTACAGGAGAAAGACAGCTAAAATAAAAGTCTTTATCTTTTGGTTCTAAATGTTTAGCTAATGCCAACATCATTGCTGAAGAAATAGCTCCTTGAACAGTAACTTTTTCTTGTTTACAACGTTGAATCAGTTGTTGAGTTAAACTAGGATTTAATTGTTTTTGCATAAATCCACAAGTACGTTGTTTATGAGGCACATATTTTTCAAAAGGAAGGGTATCTATTGGTTGATTTGATGTTGATAATTCTGCATTATTATTTTCTAGAGTATAATCATCAATTACTTCTTCC
The DNA here is from genome assembly GCA_051439685.1 of Trichodesmium sp. Taxonomy (GTDB): domain Bacteria; phylum Cyanobacteriota; class Cyanobacteriia; order Cyanobacteriales; family Microcoleaceae; genus Trichodesmium. The sequence goes on along the minus strand of JBFRWR010000733.1, from coordinate 7,121 downwards.
ATAGAGGGAGGGTGTGCTAATTTCTCAACTTCAGGAATTTGACTATGTGATACAATTTTTTGACAAAAACTCAAAATTTCTGAATATAAGTGAATAGCAGAAATAGCATCTATGACTGAATGATGAATTCTGGTAATTAAATAATTAGTTTTACTTTCTTCACTTGGTTTAATTAGAGTAGCTCTCAGCAATACTTTTTGATTTTCAAACTTTGTATTTAACTCATTAACAAAAATAGTTTGCCAATATTCAGGTTCAGGATTCAAAAGAACCTCTAAAGGTATTTTCTCTGTACCTTCAGTTTTAAACATGAGGTTATCTAAAGGTCCGACAATATGAGAATTTAATAGTGGATGACGCTGTTGAATTAATAACAGCGAATGCTTCAAAACTTCTGGATCGAGAAATCCTTTAATTTTACCAATTACTACAACGTGCAATGAGTTGGCTTCGCGCTGCACAACTTCCCAGCCTTTTTCTATACTAAAAAGAGGTCTATCATTACTCATATTTTTATCCTAAATCAATCAAAAAAATCAACTTTACTATTTTCAAGTTAGGTAAGCATTTAGCTACTACCATTCAGCACTCAGCAAATAATGAATAATTCCTTCTCAAGTTCAAGAAGTATACTTTAGTAGTAACTTTTAGTTCTCCTTGAAGACCAATTTCTTCTTCTAAGATAATGAGATAATGAGTTAATCAGTTAATCAGTTAATCAGTTAATAACTTATAGCTGAAGGCTGAATGCTTAGAAAGTTCTAGCTGTAGTTAGAGGCAATAATAACTGATAATAGATTGAACTACTAGAAAAATTTGTAAATATTCTTTCACCTCTGGATGAGTAATATCATGTTCGGTTGAACAGTTATAAATAATTAGGGAGGAGACAGGAGACAGGAGACAGGAGACAGGAGATAGGAGATAGGAGATAGGAAATAGGAGATAGGAGATAGGAAATAGGAGATAGGAAATAGGAGTCGTAGAGACGTTGCATGCAACGTCCCTACAGGAGTCAGGAGGGAAGAATAGGAATTTTTCAAGTATTAAGGAGGAGCAAGTTTTTTCCAGATCGCTCTTATCCGGACATGATATAACAAAATAATCACCTAACCAATTACAAGAACTTTTCCACAAATCATCTAATTCTTTGACTTTCCACAACTGTAAATTATTATCTGTGAAAGTTGCCAGATATTTACAAAATAAATCAGATCTTAAGTCTTAGTTGTTCAGGGAAATAAAAAAATCAAATTCTCAATTTCCAGCTTTTTGATTAAGTTAAAGGTACTGATAAAGTTTGCCTAGCATCACCGAGGAAAGTTAGGAAATAGGAAACTTTTTATTTGTCTAGCAAACTGATAAATGAAAACTGAAATGACTGTTCATGCTGAAATATTTAAGATGTTCAAATTGAATTACTGACAAATTTGTAAATATTCTTTCACCTCTGGATGAGTAACAAAATAATCACCTAGCCAATTACAAGAACTTGTCAACAAATCATCTAATTCTTTTACTTCCCACAACTGTAAATTATTATCTGTGAAAGTTGCCACATATTTACCATCCATGCTTAAACCTTGAGCATTTTCAAACTGAGCTATTTGCCGTCCATTAATATCCCAAACTTTGATAATTTCATCTTTTCCCATAGTAATAATCTTTTCTCCATCAGCACTAAAAGTCAAATCCTCCACACTACCAATATGTGCTTTTAAATCAACAATTTCATTCCCCGAAAAATCCCAAACTTTAACTATTCCATTGCTATCTCCTGTAGCAATATAATCTCCAGAAGAACTAAAAGCAATACTCTCAATCCAACTAGAAATAACCTTTAACTCTAACACAACCTGAAAAGAACTATTCCAAACTTTAGCAATACCATCCTCTCCAGCAGTACCAATATACTTTCCATCCTGACTCAACCCTACATCCAAAACTCGCCCACTATGACCCTTTAACTCAGCCAACTGCTGACCAGAATTATCCCAAACCCTGGCAATACCATCTTCTCCCACCGTTACTAAACGTTGTCCATCCACACCAAAACTAATCTGCTTCGCCCTACCCTCCTTACCTTCCAACTCCGTTAATTCCTCTCCCGAAATCTGCCAAATTCTGGCCTGACCATTATCTCCGGCAGTTGCTAGACGTTGTCCATCGGGACTAAAACTAATATCGCCAAACATACCTAAATATCCATTAAACCTAGCTAAAGGTTTTCCCGAAATATCCCAGATGCGCATAGTACCATCAATTGCTGCTGTTGCTAATTTCTGGCTTGTCGGACTAAAACTTACGACCCTAAAAATATCGGAACCCCCCTGAATTTTTGCCAGATAATTACGTTGGAGTTGCCAAATTCTACCAGTACCATCCTCTCCTAAAGTTAACAGCACTTGCCCATCGGCACTAAAATTAGTCTCCCAAACCCGGCCTTGATGTCCCCGAAGCTTAGTCAACAAATTGCCATTATTGCTCCAAAGTTTCACATCACCATTACTACCTGCTGTGACTAAACGTTGACCATCTGGACTAAAACTAATACTGGTGACAATTCCTTCATGTCCAGGAAGTTTAGCTAACAGTTTGCCAGAAGCATCCCAAATACTAGCCGTACCATCTTCTCCCCCTGTGGCAAACCTTTCACTATCAGGACTAAAGCTAATATTCCAAATTCCACCTTTGAGTTTAGCCAGTAGTTTACCTGAGCGACGCCACCAAATCCGAATAGTTCCGTCCCATCCAGCAGTCGCTAAACGTTTACCATCTGGGCTAAATATTACTTTTTCCACGCTACCTTGATGTCCCCTGAGTCTGGCTAACTGTCTGCCCGATCTACTCCAAATTCTGGCAGTTCCATCCCATCCAGCAGTAGCTACATATTTACCATCAGGACTAAATGTAATATCTAGGATGCGACCTTTATGTTGCTTGAGAGTCGCTATTTTTTTCCCTGAAATATCCCAAATATTAGCTGTGCCATCTTCTCCAGCAGTAGCTAGGAGTTTACCATCGGGACTAAAGGAAATTTGCCAAATTTGCCCCTCGTGGCCTTTCATTTCTACTTGCTGTTTACCCAGATAATCCCAAATTCTGGCAGTTCCATCATCTGCTGTTGTGGCTACAATGTCTCCTTGTGGGGCAAATTTAATTTGAGAGATTTTGCCCTGATGCCCTCTCAACTGGGCCACTGGCTGTCCTGAGAATTTGAGAATTTTAGCTGTACCGTCATTACTAACTGTGCCTAATAGTTGATTATCTGGACTTATGGCAATGTTTTTAATGTTAGGAATTTGATTTTTTTCGTGAATATTTTGCAGGATTTGTTGCAGGGCAAATATAGGACTTGTGGCTGGATAATATTGGAGTGGGCGACCGCCTTTAACTAATTCTTGTAGTTCTTTTCCTGTTTGGGTTGCTGATAGTAATCCTTCTATTTCTGCTACTTCAAATTGTCTGATGGAGTTAATTCCTTTCCGTTCTAATTGTGTTCCTGTCTGAGCTTCTTGTAGTTCGTATTGTGCTTTTTCTAGTTGATATTCTGCTGTTTGCAATTGATTTTGTTTGTCTTGAAAAATCTTGGTTGCCCAGCCAATTCCTGCCATTGTCACCAATCCGATTATAGCTAATCCTGCTACTCCTATTTGCAGTTTATTTTGATAATTTGGTGGATGTTTTTTGATTCTTTTAGAAATATCTTGTTTGTTTTGATTACTAATGTTTTCTTTTGTGATTTCTGATTTCTTTTCTAGTGGTTTAATTAAATCATTGCTGTTAGTTTCCTGATTTTCTAAGTTAGAAGTATTTGTCTCTAAAGGAAAATTATTGACTTGACTGTTAAAATTATTAGAAATATTTGTCTCTACTGGCAAGCTATTTACTTGGCTGTTAAAATTATTTGATTCTAATTCTAAGAGATTGTTAAATTGGGGTGGTGGTGGTTGAATAACTCCATTACTTTGAATTTGATAATTTTCTTGATTTTCCAATATCGGGAAAGAAATTTCCTGAGTATTCAACTCATCTAATTCTACTTTTTGTTGATTAATTATCGGCTCAGATAGAGTTATTTTTCCTAGATATTCTGCTACCCATTCTTCATTAAAAATTTCTGCATAAATAGGACTATATATCTCTAAAAATCCCTGACTAATTTTTGCCACCCCTGACCTGAGTAACTCCTTAATTTCCCATTTACTTGTGGCGATCGCATCATTTTTAAATCTCTGATTATTTTCACCAGGTGGTTTTAATCTGCCATATTTTAGTAATTGTTGATATATTTCTAAATGACTTGTAGATTCCTGTATATTTCTGAGTAATAGATTTTTTATTTTACTAATATGAGGTGGAAAGTCTTGTGCATCCCAATTTTCTACCACACAAATTTTGACTAAATCTTCTATTAAAGCTACATCATTATAATTTTCTTCTTCTGCTCTATCTCCAAGATAATTAATAACTATTTGACAGAGTTTTTGAGTCAAAAAAGGTTGCCCTCCTGACCAAAATAATATCTCTTCCATCACTTTTCGTGGCTGTTGAACTATCCCGCCAAATCTATTTACAAAGTGAGGTACTTCTTCTATTTGAAAATTAGTAAGTTCAATATATTTACAGACATTTATTAAGTTATTCGGTATAGTCGTTCCGAGTAAGGCAAATGTTAAACGTTTAAAATCTGGATTATTCGCTCTTTTTTGCAAACAAAAATCAATTAACACACCCAAGCTACTCAAACCAGAATTAACAAAACGATCGTCATTAACATCATCTATAAAAATTACTATTTTTTCATTTTGAGTATAAGTTAGTAATACTTCTTCAATAAAGATAAATAATTTTTCATCTGTAGGTATATCAGCAGTTTCTTCCCACCATAATTCCGGGAAATGTCGAGGAAATATAAAAGTTTTTTCTAAAGTTAAAATTACTTGGTCATACCATTCATTTAGAGTTAAAAGCTGATTATTAACTCTAGTCATTTCTAGGGAGATACAGATAATATTTTCTGCTTCTAAAAGTTCGATTGTACTAATTTTTAAACTTGATTTACCTGTCTGTGGAGAACTTAATACATAACAATATTCACCCCCTTTCAAAGCATTAAATAATTCTCGATCTGCAGATCGTCTGACATAAGTGGGATGATTTGCTCCTAAATAACTACCTACTTGATAACTGTATTCTTGGTTTTCTTCTGTTTTCATATTTATCTTCAGTATTTTCTTTATCCTAGAAACTTTATCAGATATAAGCTCTGAATTAACTCAAAATTAAACTTTTAATAATTTATCCCATTTTCAAAAATGAATTTAATAACTATCAGGAAAATGATCTACAAGTTTAAATTCGCTTTTAGCACAGACATCTTGACTGTTATAGCATTTTTAAATGAGATGTAAATCTAGATTGACTTTTTTTGTGATAAAAAATATTGTATTTAGTTCCCACTAATCTTTGTCCAAAGCTAGTATTAAATACTATTTCCCCTTCTTGACTATTCCCTTTTTAAGAGAATTAGATTTCCGTATTTCAAATGAAAATGCTATAGCTGTTTACCTCAAAGGCAACGGAAAGTGCTGTATATTCTTAACTAATAGACTGTCTGTAAAACAAGTATTAAGAGTTCTTCAAGTAACTAAAATATAAAAGAGTTCATTAATTGATAATTGATAATGGATAATTGATAATTACAAGAAGGTTAAAACCGAGAGGATTGAATATCGGGAAATATCATTTCTTTTTTTCCCCTATCCAAGGGGAGGCTTTAAACCAGAATTATTTAATTACTAATAATTAATAATTAATAATTGGGTAAGACTTCAAGAGATTGAAATCTGGTAAATACCAGAAGTGGAAAGGTACACATATTTCTAGATTTCTAGATTTTTAAGTTACAAATACTTGTCGAGTATTTCTTACCGAATAATTAAGGTTTAAAGCCTCTCCTTTAAAGGAGAAACAAGAAAAAATTTTCCTTTTATTCAATCCTCTTCCTTTGAGGGAGAGGTAATTATCCATTATTAATTATCAATTATCCATTATCAATTATCCATTATTGAATTCCTCCATACCTGTTCCCAGTTAAATGTTCCCTGTTCCCTATCTCCTTTTTATATTTCCTTGAACAACAATCTCTAACATTTTCTTCGCTAAAAATAACCCTAAAGTTTTCCCATGATAAAATCAACTAAACCAGGAAATAACCGATAAGTTTCCGTGGCTAAAACAACAGGACCAACTACCACTTCTGATTGCTTATTTTTCACAGCATTCCAGATAGCTTCAGCAATATCTTTTGGCTGACTAACAAAATTAGATTCTAAAACAGAATTCATTTGTTGACGACGACTTTCTGCTTCCGAATTATCTTCACCCCGAAACTGCGCCCTTTCCATAAAATCACTATTAATAACCCCTGGTTGTACAGAACTAACATTAACTCCTTTTGACTGTAATTCCCAACGTAAAGTATCAGTTAATCCAGTAACTGCATATTTACTAGCACAATAAGCCGTCATTTGTGGCAAAGGCATTTTTCCACCAAAGGAACCAACATTAACAATTGTGCCAGATTTTCTTTCTAAAAAATGAGGCAATAAAGCTTTTATTGTATTCACATAACCGAAAAAATTGACATTCATTAACTGTTGAAAATCGGCTAAAGTTGTATGCTCCATTGTACCAGTTAGACAGATGCCAGCATTATTAACTAAAACATCAATTTTTTCATATAATTCTATTGCTTTTTGCACCAAATATTCGACTTGTTTAGCATCAGTAACATCAGTAGGAATAGCTAAAGCAGATTTACCAATTTCTCTCACTTCATTTGCTGTTACCGCCAACCTATCTAACTGTCTAGCAGCCAAAACAACATTATATCCTTTTCTGGCAAATAAAAGTGCAGTTTCTCTACCACAACCTTGAGAAGCACCAGTAATTAAAACAGTTGGCAGCATAATTTTCTGTATGAATAATTACGATTGAGATGTACAGCAAATAGTGTAGCGCAATTTTTCTCAAAAAGGTATTACAAAAATCCTAAAGTCTAAAATAGCGATCGCGCTTGAGCATCTTGAAGGTATTGTTATGAGTTGAGCGATCGC